>CALFHF010000102.1 GCA_937875855.1 uncultured Flavobacteriales bacterium | reverse complement strand
TACAATATTGATATCCAACTCGAAATCATCATAGATTAATTTGTCACCAAGACTTTCGAAGAAAGATCCAGAACGGTATTTCACATCAAACTTCGAACGATCGATAATTACTTTGGCATTTGCCATGACCTTTCCATCTATATTCGTTGCTACGGCCTTAAAAGTGATAGAATTAGTAATCTCCTTAATAGTCAAATCACCAGTAATTTCATAACTTCCTTTTCCCATAGACTGAATGCTAGTAGCTTTAAACATGCTGTACGGATGATTCTCTGTATCAAAGAAATCAGCACTTTTAAGATGTCCAACCAATTTCGTAGCTGAACCTTCATCCAAATCAGTATTCTTAATTGTAGTCATATCTACTGCGAAATTCGCTGAGGTCATAGTTCCAGCTTCATCGAAATTGATATCCATTTTTCCAAAATTCACTGTTCCTTCATGTTGACCAGTTACTTGCTTAGCTAACCACTTAACCGTGGAACCATTTCCAGAATCCTTTATGGACTCTGATGATGTGAAGGCAAAACCTACTAAAGCTGCTGCTACAAATACTGCTATTGCATTTCTCATTTTACTCATTTTACTTGTTATTAATTAATTCAACATATTATTACTTCTTTTTTCATTCCAATCCAAGAAAGCATCTCTGTCATTTCTTTTGCCTTTTCCGGACTGATCACATCTGCATAAAATCCATCCAACGTATCAGAAATTTTCTTGTCCAACTCTTTCAACGTTCCTAGTCCACTTTCTGATATACAGACATCTAACTTCCTTCTGTTTTCCGGACAAATATTCCTTGCTACCAATTCTTTCTTCACCAATCTATCAATCAAGCGACTTACATCAGATGTATCCACGTGCATTCTCTCCTTCACTTCGCCTAAGCTTATCGCCATCTTCGCTCCTCTTAGGATTCTCATAATGTTGTACTGCGCTGGAGTCAATTCATATTCCTTTAAGAGTGCTCCAATTTTCATTCGAAGAAGTTCAGCTGTGCGCATCACCTGCACCACCAACAACTCATGTACATTAGATTCTTTCCTCGTCATGGGACGAATGTAGCAAATAGATGTTTACAACATCAATTGTTTTTACGAACAGTTGTGAATACATCATTAACACATATTCTTAATCCAAGGATTACCTTAGGGGCTCAAATACTATTCCATGAGGCAAATACTGTTCCTATCCTTCGTCTTTTTCCATTTGATTGGAAGTACTCAATCCACTGAAGAAAAAATAGACACCTATATCAGCGCAGCTATCACTGCATGGAACATTCCTGGTGTATCCATTGCCATAGTGAAAGACGGACAAGTTTTACTCTCTAAGGGCTACGGTGTCTCTGACTTTAGAACGGGGAAACAGACAAGTGATAAGTCTCTCTTTGCTATTGCGTCTAATACAAAGGCCTATACCTCTGCAGCCATTGCTACATTGGTTGAACAGGGCAAGCTGAATTGGGATGATAAAGTGGTAGACTATCTCCCCTACTTCAAGATGTACGATCCATACGTTACAGCTGAGTTTACTATATCTGACTTGCTTTCACATCGCAGCGGATTGGCAACGTTTAGCGGTGATTTACTTTGGTATGGAACTGATTTGAGCAGAGAAAAAGTAATAAAAAGTGCATCAGAACTAGAACCTGTGGCAGGATTCAGAAGTGCCTATGGATATCAGAATATCATGTTCCTAGCCGCTGGTGAGGTCATAGAATCAATCACTGGAAGGCCTTGGTATGAATATATCGATGTCACGTTCTTAGAACCTCTGGGTATGGCCCACACATTACATTCTACCAATCAACTTTCGAACGAAACTGAGCATTGCGCACCGCATAATGAAGTAGACGGAAAAAATGTAGCTATTGACTGGGTAAATTGGGACAACATGGGACCTGCCGGGTCATTCATCAGCAATGTAGATGACCTGTCCAAGTGGATGAAACTTCAACTGGGAAAAGGCACCGTGGATGGGAAAACGTATTGGACCGAAGCAAGTTCGAACCGCATGTGGACTATACATACACCCAAACCACTAAGCAATTGGCATAGAACTAATTTCCCTAGCAAGCATTTCGCAGGATACGGTCTTGGATGGGATTTATTCGATTATCATGGAAAGATGGTAGTGAATCATGGAGGTGGTTATGATGGCTTTATATCACAAACGTTCATGGTCCCTGAAGAAAACCTAGGAGTAGTGGTATTGACCAATAACAACAACTTCTTCCCTTACGCCATGATGTATCATATCCTAGACCTATATCTAGCGCCAAATCAAGCTAAAGATTGGGGTGCATATATGTTAGACTTGAAGAAGGCTCAAGCCATAGTCGATAAAGAGAAAGAAGCAGCGATGAATGCCTCCCAGATCCAAGACACCAAGCCTTCCCTACCGCTGTCAGCATATGCAGGAACCTATCTTGACCCAAAATATGGCAAAGTGACCTTAACGCTCGACAAGAAAAAAGAGCTGAGTTTTCAGTTTGCTCCCACCGCTTTGTTCCATGGTACACTATCGCATTGGCACTACGACAGTTTCCGACTAATCTGGGGAGAACAACATATGTTACCTAAGGGCATGATGACCTTCGTGCTTGATGCTGAAGGAAAAGTATCAGAACTTAAAATAGACTGTCCGAATCCAGATTTGGACTTCACTGAACTGCACTTAAATAGAGTGACAGAATAAAAAAAAGAGCCTCCTATGAGGCTCTTTTTTTATGCGTTTAACTACATCACTTCTATTGAAATAAGAATCCATTAGGTGCTATCCCAACTACCATGGAATCGAGTACTACTCCTGATGAGCTGTACCTGAATACTTTTCCTGGGTTCGTAAAATCAGCAACATCAGCTACATATACATCTCCATTTAATGGAGAGATACCGAGTCCATATGCATTCCCTGTGAACGGAACCACGGGAATAGGAAGCAAGGCAGTAGCATCAATATTCATGGCGTATACCGTATTGTTCATGACGTAAATACGCATCTTATCTGGGCTGATAGCCATGCGCATCTGATAAGCAAATGGACTTGGAATATTCATAGTCGCCATGACAGTGGATGTAGAAAGGTCAATACGATGAAGCTTAGGGTCTGCAGCACCGAAATATCCGCTGCACAGAACCCATAATTTATTCTGTGCATCCTTCGCTAAGCTCACGGGGCCCATGGTCACTTGTATACTATCTACCAGCATATCTGTGTTCACATTAATCACATAGACCTTATCCTTATCTGCCGAGGTAACATAGGCAAAATCACCATCCAGAAGCATTTCCTCAGTCCAAGAATTCAAGTTGATTTGAGCTGTGATTACTTTAGTAGCTAAATCTACTACGGCCACTCCGCCCGAAAAGAGATCACTTACATATGCCTTTTGATTACTAATAGGAAGCATGAAGCGCGGTGAACTAAATCCTGTAATAGGAGATTCTGCAACTAATCCTTCTTTTTCCATAACAGATACTTTACCGCTGTTATTGACCATGGCATAGACCTTTCCGTTACGTATATTTAAGGATTGGAGCACATCTCCGAGCGCCTGCCCATTGGCAGTTTGAAAAACATCATTGACCAAGAGCTTATTCTCAGGATTATAGGCACTTATGGAAGCATTGACCCCAAGGAAACTTCCTTCACAAGAGATTAGTACACGCCCTGAAGAAGCAGGAATATCTTGTGATTGACCCTGTGGATCATCATCCTTTTTACAACTACTCAAGGCGGTTGAGATGAGTACAATCAAGGCTAAGGTTCTAAATAAAGACTTCATACGCGTTCTGTGTTTAAATGGATAATGATGTCGAATTGAAGGCAGCGCCTTGGCAAAGGTCGTCCTCTTATCAATTCATAGTTCTCGTTCAAAAGATTATTAATGCTCAATCCCATATCCACCTGAGTCCATTGACTCACAAAGGTTCTGGAATAACTGAGTTTCATAGGTGTTGATTGCTCAACACTAAAAGTATTCGAATTATCAGAGAATACTTGTCCGTTTATGCGCTGCGCGAGGCTAACTCGGTTCTTTTCATCACTATACGTCACACCATAAACAGCAATGATTCTTGGAACATACAGCGGCATGAGACCTGCTAATCCATAATCCTTGTTTCCCTCTTTCCATTGAACGATATCAGTCCAAGTCAGTGAACTGTTCATTTCCCAATTTGTTGCAAAAGTCCATTGCGCTTCTAATTCAATTCCTTGAGCGGTCAAATGGGTCCTATTAACAGGTGACCAATAGCTGGCTTCTGTTGGCACCCAAACAATCATATCCTGCATGTCATTTCTGAAGTACGTGATGCCAATATTTCCTTTATCTGCCTGTCTTCCGAGCCCCAATTGTCCTGTCCATCCTTGCTCAGGTGACAAAGAGGGATTACCTCCTGGATTCCAATACAAATCATTGAACGTAGGTATTCGATAGGTGCGTCCTACTGAAGAATGGATATAGCATCTAGCATAGGTATAACGCAGACCAATAGCGCCTGTATTAGGAATAGTTTCAGCATCTACCCAGGCTTGTCTAATACTCGCATTGATAGCTATGTTTTTCCAAGATTTCTCCCATTCAAGAAACGCTCCAAGTAGAACTCTTTCCTGAGTCTCAGCATAGTTCTGGGTATTGACCTCAGCCTTGTCAGCATTCCATTTAAGTTTAAATTTTCCTAGCGACTTGAACTCTTTTGATAGAATAAATCTGCGGTGGACATACTGTCCGTCAATCTCAGAGCTCAGATTAGAAAGGGAATCTGAATACATTTGTTCTTCATGTGATATTCCAATAGCCAATTCTGTTTCAAAACCTGCGAAACGGTCATTCCAGATGAGCATAGCTCGCGTATGTACATCCTCTAGCTCCTCAGCTCTATTCACAGTTCCTAACACTGCTGGCACTTCACGGAACATGGAAGATTTTTGCACTGACAGTTGATATCGACCGTTCTTCAAACTCCTATGAACTATGTCAGTCTTTAGTCCCCACATATCTTGAGCTGCATGAGATCTTTTCCGCATTGCGGGAATGAATTCTGAGTAATCTAAATAGGCATATCTGTTTTCAGCTTGTCCTTTGTATGCTCCTATGTCGAAACTACTTCTACCCATTCTCTTTGAATAGCTGATGGATTCATAGACTTCTTCAAAAGCTGGAACTGTGCGAAAATGAACATTGAGCCCCTCTTGATTTATGTTTCCTGTAGACCTCATGTCAATAGCCATTCCCAATATGCCATCTCCTTTAATCAAGGAACCAGGGCCATTTGAGAATTCTACTTCATCGAAAAGGAAAGAAGGAAGAACACTGAGGTCAGTCAATCCTAAACTCGAGGAATTGACCATCATCCCATTCCATAAAAGCACTTGTTGCTGGGCGGTTCCTGCTCTGAATCCCGAGCTGGCCAATACCCCTGGCCCGCCATCCTTGATATAGATACTTGTCTGATCGCCCAACGCACCCTTCAAATCTAGGTCGGCTGCCATCTTATCAAGGTGAATCAGTTTTTGCTGAAAGACTTGACTACCTTGGTCTAATCGCTCAGTTATGGTGAATATGCTTAAAGTATCACCGTTAATTATTTGCTCTTGAGCACACAAAGAAAGGGTCATGGATATTGCCATGAAACAGATACATCGAACAGTCCAAGACTGCATTATCTATGAGAGCTTAAAAGAGTTATTCTTTTGAATCAGCCTTTTCCCGAGCTAAATTCAGTGTACATCTTTGGCAGGTCTTCTGACTTGTCCTGAATCTTTTCTCCTTCCCGGTTCCCCAGTGGTCAAGAGTGAAAAGATCCTTCAAGAAGGACTCACAGCTGCGGGTACAGTTCAGGTTTCTAACCTGATTCCCATTTTCATCTGAAGAACAAGTCTTGCCCTCAGAAACCAAGGCCCCAAAGATATCCTTAATTCGTAGGAATGAGCATGAGCCTAGAAGATTGCTTTTCTATCTTCCTGCGATTCATTAATTGAGGTCTGAAAGTACCCTTGATATACATCTCTGCTTGGTCCTTGTAGTGGGGACTAATCCTCACCCCTGATTGGCCTGTAGGAATGATAGAGAAACTCTCGTTCACATTCCCCATGTCAATGATTCTTCTCATCTGAGGTCCATGTAAAGCCTGTAGAATCTTCTCATTACTTAGGTTGAATACACTGTTATTCACAGTCTCAGTTCCTCCAGGAGAGGGGAATGGCCCCACGCTAAAGGAAGCTCCGATCAATGGCAAATCATGGAAGGCATGTTTATGTGTGGTCTGATGACTTGTTCCCCATGTGATAGAAGCCACGTCATCACCATATTGATCCTGCAGTTCTATCACACTTTTCTTGAAAGCCATAAAGATGATTTCGTCTCTTTGTTCAGAGACTTCGACCGTTGTAATATTATCCCACCAATATGAAGTCTCATTGCAAATCAAGGTCTCTGTGGTGCTTTTCACCAGATTTGTGCTTAGGAAAGCAGCGAAATTCGCCTCGCCTAATTCATCCTTCATGGCCATTTCCATTATGTGATATATCCAACGGTAATAAATAAGCGGGCCTACATCCTCTATTCCATGTTCTCCATCCCATTCTTTCAACGCATGAAGACAGTCCATTTCTTGTTCTGAGAGGATATTCTCATCATAATCTCTCATCATATTCAAGAGGTCTTTACGCAAGAAGTCTTGCTCTTGAGAATAGGTGTCCAATGCTAATCTTTTGAATGCCTCTTTACTCCAATCTTTCCTTGCCGAAAGCTTGGCTACGATTCGTGCCGCTCTGAAAGGAGGTTCATAATATCCAGGAAAAACAATACCATTCTTCGAAGCATGTTGATTATTGGCCGAATAGATATAACCCCATGGTGGATTCTCTGTAATTGGATTCTCCTCGAAATCGTAATACCCTAGAACTTCATCTTCCCCACTTGAGCCATCTAAAAAGAATAATGGATTCACATGACTAGGTCTTTTAGTAAGACTTCCTGCAGACCAGAGGGCTATGTTTCCCTTTACATCTGCGTAGCTGATATTAAGACCTGGAGAACTGATTTTAGCCACTGCTTTTCTAGCGGACTCCATATCCGCTGACATATTGAGCTCATAAAATGCAGCCATCAGATCACTCTCTGTTTCAAGATATGTCCAGTTCATACTGATGACATCTTCCTCATGAGCTGTCAGAATGAACTCAGTTATTATAGGTCCGTGATGAGTGCGTTGAATAGTTAAGATTACATCCTCGGCATCCTTCACATGGATAGTGTCAGAAATAAAGGTCAAAGGCTTCATATTCCCTCTGAATTCATAGGATGTTTTCTCGTCATTCAGATGCTCGCAGTAGAAGTCCATATCATCATTTAATAGCATTGTAAGTCCCCATGCATTGTCAGTATTGTGTCCTGTCAGAGCGAAGGGAATTCCAGCCATGAAATTTCCATAAAGCTGATGATCTGGATATTCTAGATGAGCTTCGTACCACGTACATGGCTGTGAATATCCAATGTGGGTGTCATTAGCGAACAAGGCTGTTCCATTCTCACTCAAAGCAGGTGCAACAGCCCATGAATTACTACCATAGAGTTTCGGTATGGGTAATTCAGCTATTTGGGTCAAAACATCTGTTCTCTGATTGATAGGAAAAGGGCTTGGTTCAGCACGCTGAGTCACTGGCCAATTTGGAATACTCTCATTAGGCACTGCCTGAGCCTCCAAGATATCACGCAAGTAGGTCGGACCTTGTGTTTCAAGTATGTGCTGAAGAAGCGGATCAGTTCTGAGACCCAAAGCGAAGTTGAAACTCATTGCACCTGAAATAAGATGCATATCTTCTATGGTATACTCTGTTTTAGGAATAGATGCCATGGTGAATTCCAGAGGCGTATTTCCTTCATTTACATAATGATTTACTCCTTCTAAATAAGCTTGAGCAATGATATAGTATGGAGCTGTCGAATCGGCCTTTGCACGCTCTGCCTCGAACCTAGCTTTTGAAGACACTCCAATGGTCCTAAAAAAGCGATCAACTGGAAGTAGTTTTTCACCAAAGACTTCAGACAATTTACCTGCGCCCGCTCTTCTTAACGTCTCCATTTGAAAAAGCCTCTCCTGTGCATGGAGGTAGCCCAAAGCTACGTATGCATCATGTTGATCTTCAGCATAGATATGGGGAATTCCATAGGTATCGAACAGGACTTCAACTTCTCTGTTCAAGGGAAGGCCCTTGAGCTTTCCTTCATATTGAGGTCGAGTCTTATAGATGACCAATCCAATAAGAAAAAGCCCTCCGAAAACGAGGATAAATATTGTGCGAATAAAAAGTTTCATTCTGTCAGATAATTGGGTCGAAGGTAACCCAAATACGATTTCTTAGAACACTTGACTTTGTTGACAAAAACAAGTTAGAATTAGTCACAAAAAACGACCTTTGCAATCGTATGGAAAACAAGACGGACCCAATGGCCAAGGCTCTCTGGGAATACTACAGGACTAAGGAAGAACGATTCATAGAAGTAAGTTCAGATATCTCTTTGCCTGAAGAAATGGCTGCCAGTTATTTCTTTAGAACATTCTCTGCCATGAATAGCATGGAGCGCTATGCAATGGAGCATGCAAAAGGCAAGGTTCTAGACTTAGGAGCTGGTGCAGGATGTCATAGTCGATTTCTTCAAGAAAAAGGAATAGAAGTGGTGGCTATAGAATCTTCTCGTGAGATAGCAGAACTCTTAAAGGAAACAGGTGTCAATCAGGTGATTAATGAACGCTGGCAAGATTGGGAGAGCCCAGAACGATTTGATACTATTCTTTTGCTGATGAATGGAGCTGGAATGGCCGCTTACTTGAGCGAATTACCTGCCTTCTTAAAAAAACTCAGCACCCTCCTCACCGATGGAGGTTGCATCTTAATGGATTCTAGCGACATATCTTACCTCTATGAATTAGAGGACGGCAGCCGGATTATGGACCTTGGAGGCTCGTATCCTGGAGAGATTGTTTATACAGTGGAATATGAAGGGGAGCAAAGCTCATTTCCATGGTTGTTCATCACCATGCAAGATTTAAAAACTGAATGCGACAAGCTTGGTCTTAGCATGACAGTAGTGTGTGAACTTGAGGAGAGTTATTTGGCTGAAATTAAAGTCCTTTCTCTAGGAAATCACGCATCTTCTCTCTGAACAAGGGATAACTCCCTAAATTGCTGTGTTTCCCTCTTGGAATGGTTACCATGGTATGCTTAGGATCATCCCCTATAAGCTCATACAGCTTAAGACCACTGCTATAAGGGACAATACGATCTCGTGTTCCATGAAAGATAGCAATAGGACAAGTCACTTTATGAATAACCTTGTCAGACCTGAACTTAAATCTTAATAGCCATTTAACTGGAATGAAAGGAAAGTGATAAAAAGCCACTTCAGGGAGATGGAAATATGGAGTCTCAAGCACTAATTTCCATGGGTTGTTATCAGATGCCACTTTCACCGCTAACCCAGTCCCAAGAGAGCGACCATAAACGATTAGTTTCGATTCAGGACATAAGGTCTTGGCGTGGTCATAAATCACTTGCGCATCAGAATTCAGGTTCTTCTCATTCCTTCTGCCTTCACTTTTCCCGAATCCTCTGTAGTCTACCACAAGTACATTGAACCCATATGTAGTGAGCTCCTCCGCCACCACTGACCAGCGACTCATGTTCCCTGTATTCCCATGAAAATAAAGGATGAGTCCCTTCGAATCCGTAGCGTGAATTAATAGGGCATGGATTTTTCCCCCATCATCAGAGGCTAAGTATACTTCCTCAAAAGAAGATGCCAATTGAAAGCTATGTCTCAGTTTTAATGGGGTGGCTGCAAACAATAGACGCTCTTGGAGAAAATAATAAATCACCAAAATACACGCGTACAAGGCGAGCAAAATAAGTACAAGAAATATGATAGTCTCCATTTACGGGTGTAAATCTAGGAAATGCATACCTTCACATTTCATCAATTAATGAATGATTTAACATTAGTCCTGAAAGAACGTCTTTAAACCAACTTACAAAATAGAATGAGATACCTGCTTTGCATAATCCTACTCGTATTCAGCATAAACACCTTTGCTCAAGACAGCCCAATGGCCGAGTCTCTAACGTCAGAGATTAGTTCTTTGAACAAAGAGATAGAAAAGCTTGAAAAATCCATAGAGAAAGATGAAAAAAACCTAGAGGCCGCCAAGAATGACTTTCGTGAAGGTGAAAGGAACAAAAGCAATAGCGAGACAGCTTTAAATCAGAAGAAAGAAGAGATTTTTGGGCAAAAGACAGAGATAGGGTCATACGACTTAGCGGGATTGAAGGACAAGCTTAAGAGGCTTCAGTCTGAAAAAGAAAAGACCACTTCAGCTATTGAAAAATCCAACTCTCAGATTGCTAAGAAACGAGGTCAGATAGAGATTCTTTATTCTGAAATCGCAGCACTTGAGGCGGATATCAAGAAGAATGAAGATGTGGTGGAGGAAAAAGACCGTAAAATCAGTGAAACGAACAGCACGATTGAGTCTAATGGACTTGTGAAGAAGGAAGAGAAGTTAGACGACATGCAGGGTGAGCTTAAGAAAATTCAGAATGAGGATGAAAAAATCTTAAAAGACATTACTAAAGAGAAAGGTACTATCGAAAAATTAGAGATTGAGGTATCCTCTGAAAAGAGCGCTCTTAGTAAACTGCAACAGCAGCTGAAAGAGAAGCAATCTATGCTAGATGGTATGAACAAGTAAGCTGTCCCCGAAAACTAAAATCAAATTCCAGATCGCACCTTCGTTCTTGGATTTATTTTATGAGAATACTCAAGTTAGCCATATTCATATTTAGCTTTTGCAGCGTCCAAGCGCAAGTAGATCCTCTGCTGATTGGCCCCCTGCCATTTCTTATTGATGAAGCATCAGGGATAGAATGTTCTCATCCTGATAGCTGCTGGACTCATAATGACAACAATGATTCAGAGCGCCTCTATTTAATAAGTGGGTCAGGCGCATTTCTAGGCCAGCGAACACTTCAAGACGCCAGTCAAATTGACTATGAAGACCTGGCTCTTGCTGATGATGGAAGACTGTTTATAGGTGATTTTGGAAACAACGCGAATGACAGACAAGACTTGAGCATTTATATCTGCAGTCCTTCTTCTTCCTCAGGCAGTCTGCTGGCTGCAGAGAAGATTGAGTTCAACCTAGAGGACCAAACAGACTTCCCTCCCACCAACAGCAACTTGAATTTCGATATAGAAGCTATGATTTATCAAGACGGATTCATCTATCTCTTCACACGCAATCGCACCATACCACAGAATGGCGTAAGTAAGATGTATCGCTTAGATGATAGTTCAGGAATTCAGACCGCTACCTTGCAAGGTGACTTCATTGGCAACTCTAGTCCCACATATAGCAGTATTACGGCTGCTGATATCTCTCCTGATGGAACTCGACTTGCCTTACTCACTTCAGGATCCTTGTTCCTTTTCCACAACTTGGAATCCTGGCCTCTCATTTCAGGAGATCCCATCTATAACTTCTTCTCCTTCACACGTAACTTTGAAGGGCTCTCATTCATTGACAATTGCACTGCATACCTAGTGAGCGAGAGTGTGCCTGGAATTGATGGAGAGCTCTTTAGCTTAAACACATGTGATATCATTTCTGACCTCCCTGAACCTGAACTCTCCATTGGACTTGTCTATATGGATGGCCTATTAACCTATAAATCTAGCTCTGCGAACTTGAGCTTCGCTCTCTTCGATAACCTGGGAAGAACACAGCTGATGAAAGCTCTTCAAGGTCGCATCGAATTACCTTCTAATCTAGCTCCCGGAATGTACATTCTTCAATACAGCAATGGAAGCAGTTCTTCAAGTTTCCGATTCAAAATATAGACAGATTAGCCTCAGCATTGTATTCCTTGTCATGATATTTCCATGTTACTAAGGTTTTATGCCAAGGTTAACAAGCTTATATTTGCGCTTACACAGAAAAAATTGATGGATAGAAATTTGAAGAATGTAACTCTAGGCTTGATCCTAGGAATAGCTTTGATTAGCATGCTACTATTCATCCTACCCATAGACGTGGTGTATAAAGTTCCTGTTACGAGCAAAGTATATCCAGCTAAAGAATGGTCTCTGATCCAGAATCAGTCTGACTATTATACTCAGACAGTTATTCGTTCCAAAGAAGCATTAGAAGGTTCCCAAAACTTTGTGTTCGACCGAGGTGATATAGTGAATGTTCACTTAGCGAAGGACCTCTACAATGGCAAGATAATAGAAAAGGATTCAGCCATAATAGTTTTTTCTTCCCAAATGCTGAACCTGAGGATTCAACAGGCCATGAATGAACGGGCTATACAGTTCTCCAATCTGAGAGCTGAGCAAAGCGCAATGAAAGTCCCTATTTTCCAAGAAGCTCAGGACAATGTTGAGCGAGCCAAAGCAAACTTGTTGCTCCAATCCATGAATATGGGCCGCATGAGCAGATTGTTTGAGGAAGGAGTAATAGCCAAGCTAGAATTAGATATCCAGACCAATGCCCAGACGGTAGCGCTTCAAGAATTAAAAATGGCAGAGAAGCAACTGGCGAATACGACATTCCAAGGAAAACCTGAAGATGTAGAAGTATATGCTACGATGATTGGAACTGCAGAAAAAGAACTGCAAGTATTGCTTAATCAAGAAATGGCCTACGAAGTGAAAGCTCCTTTCAGAGGGCGCGTGACTATTAATCCAAGTGAAGGGGTTTTGCTTTCAATCAGTGACATAGATGCTAAAACGCTCATCTTTCCTTTTCCTTTAACAGAGAAAATTGCATTGAAGAATGGCGCCAGTTTAGTTATAGAGCAGAATGGCCAAGAGTTTTATTACCCCTTCAGTCTTGACAATAAGGCTGGAATGTTGGCTGGAAAACAATTTGTCTTGGGCAGCACAGATATTGATCATTCAATTTCGTCAGAATATGGAGAGATGATTACAGCCTATGTAAGTTGTGACACCTTACAAATAGGAGATTATATCCTCAGAAAACTCAGAGGTCATAAGTGAGGCATGAGATTAAATATATCGTGCCGAAGGCGTATTTATCTGCTTTGAAGCAGATGATTTCTCCCTTTGTCATCCCAGACAAACACGTTAGAAATAATCCAGATTACACCTATACGGTTCGAAGCATCTACTTCGATACGCCTGATCTTCTTTTTTACCGTGAGAAGATGGAGGGAGTGCCTTACCGACTTAAACTTCGTATTCGCGGGTACAACAAGGAGACAGAGACAGCTCCTGTGTTTCTAGAAATAAAGAGAAAACACAAAGTGCCGATGACCAAAAATAGGGCCCCTTTCCCTTTCAGCGTAGTTAAAGAAATTCTGAACGGTACTCAACACAATCCTGCCACAGTCTTCTTTAAAAAAGAGAGCAGTCATGAAGATTATATTCGATTTGCGTATCAATTGAACAAAGGTAATCTTGCTCCTACGGTGTTGGTAGTCTATGACAGGGAGCCATATGAAGCTAGGGCTGACCACAGTATCAGAATTACGTTTGACAAGAATCTAAGGAGCGCACCATTACCCAAAATCCGTGAATTATATAGCGATGATTTGAAAGCGTTAATGACAGATCACTTCATTTTAGAAGTAAAGTATAACAAGGAATACCCTGAGTGGATGCAATTAATTGCGAATGCTTTTGGCTTGAAACAAGTGGCTGCATCTAAGTACTGTATGAGTATGGATAATCATAAAGGACTGCTCGAGATGAAACCATGGCAACTTATGATGGCACGTAATGAAGCTATGAGAAGATATGTTTGAGGATTTCCAAAATATTACCACGAATAATTCAGATCCACTGATTATTCTGAAGAACTTGAGCGTAGCATTGCTCTGCGGATTAATCATAGCATTGGTTTATAGGATAACCTATAAAGGAGCAAGCTATTCAGCACAATTCGTGAATTCGTTAGTCTTGCTTTCCCTAATTACATCTGTGGTCATCATGGTCATAGGGAATAATCTCGCTACTGCATTTGGCTTAGTAGGTGCAATGAGCATTATTCGATTTAGAACGGCCGTGCGTGACGTTCAGGACATTGTTTTCATCTTCTTTTCACTTGCTATAGGCTTAGCTGCAGGGGTTGGCCTTGGGATGTTAGCTATCATAGGGACCGTCTTTATAGGTCTGGTCGTGTTTATTGTGATAGCCACCGATATAAATGCACCTAAAAAGAGGCATTATATGTTACAGATAGGCTTCTCTGATGGAGCGCAGCAACAAGAAATAGAAGAGGTTCTGAGAAAATATTGCAGATCTTTCAAACTAGTGAGCTATCAGGGCAATGAGATCTCTTCTCTCATTCAAGCATATTATCATGTAAAGCTTGCTAGGGAGTCTACACATAGTACCTTAGTAAATGAAATTCGTGCTTTATCTAGCACAGATACCGTCAGTCTTTTCTTCGATGACATAGAGCCCCGCCTCTAATTATTAGTAAACAATTTCCTTAGGCATCGCATAAGATTACTTCCTATTCATAGGTGTTTAGAAACATTTCTTCATTCTTTTGGCATAACCATTAGTCGAATAAAGATTAGTCGGCTAATTTGCTCGACATGGGTCAAATTCCGCAATAGTTTTTGCTATGACTAAGAGAATAAGCGAGATCGGAGAAATGTCCATCTGAAATTACAGGGTAACAATTAAACGCTTTGAATAAACGCTACATCCGTTTGCAGTCTACCTGCGTTAATGTTTCAACAAAATATATTTTTAAAGCACTGTTTATCAGTCTATTGATACTGGTTTTGGCGAGTTTAACATTGGAGAAAAACGCCAGTGCTACTTTCAATCCCACAGCTTCAGAAAAAGCATGTACGCTCCCATTACCTTCTATCAGCACGAGCAATGGGTGTGCTTAAATCTCAGGAAATCCGACTTCCTGCAATCGTCAACTCGAGTTCATATAAGCGAAGAACACCAGCGGCTCCATATCTGCAATGACCAGCTAGTTTAATGCACTAAACTAGTCTTCAACGATGAGGTTCAAGTCTCTAAAGTGGTCAAGACCTACTAAGAAATAACCCTTAAATAATACTAAAGGCCCCGATGGATGACCATCGGGGCCTTTTCTATATAAAGGACTTTGGTCCTGTGATTGCTATGCCTATTTTGGTCCAATACATAAAAGAACCATGAGACACTTCATCCTTTCACTCTTTTTCCTCCTCAGCACCAGTCAGATAGAAGCGCAGAAGCTTGTGACCAATACTGATATCTGGTATAGTCCTACGTTCTCCATGGACTATGTGGGCGGCTTCCGTTCCATGAACGATGGCCTTCACTATTCAAGTCTGGAACAAGACGGCTCCGTTGCTTCCATAGTCATGTATTCCTATGCTACAGGTGACAAGGTCTCTGTAGTAATGGATGAAAGCTCATTGCCCGAAGGCGCACATATAGATGACTATTCTTTTAGCGCTGACGAGAAGAAGATGCTCATTGCATCAGGACAAGCATCTATCTACCGTCATTCTTCCAATGCTGACTATTATATCTATGAGAAAGGATCAAGAGAATGCAGTGCCCTAACTGACATTAAGAAAGGAAAAAGCCGTTTGGCCGAATTCTCTCCGGACGGATCTAAGGTGGCTTTTGTTAGAGAAAATGACCTCTACATGGTGGATCTCGCTAGTGGAAATGAAAAAAGAATTACCGAGGATGGCAAGATGAATCACATCATCAATGGTGCAACTGACTGGGTATACGAAGAAGAATTTGCATTTGATAAAGGATTCTATTGGTCTCCAGACAGCAAACACATTGCATTCTATCGCTTTGATGAAAGTAAAGTCAAGGAATTCCAAATGGCCATGTATCATGGGGACCTTTATCCTTCACAGTACACGTTCAAATACCCAAAAGCTGGAGAGCAGAATTCAGACGTTAGTATTCACATCTATACAATAGCGGCTGGCACTACTCAGAAAGTAGACATGGGAACCGCTGAACATTATGTCCCGAGGATTAAATGGACGAATCAAGAAGGGAAACTTTGTGTAACGCGCATGAACCGCCATCAGAATCACATAGAACTCCTGATAGCAGATATGAGAGCGGCTCGTGGACCTATTATTACCCCACAAGTTATATACTCGGAGAAGAGCAAAACCTATATCGAAGTGAGTGATGACCTTATCTTCCTTAATGACGGAAAGCAATTCCTCTTGACTAGTGATAAGGATGGTTATAATCACATCTATCTGCATGATATGAAAGGAACCCAAATGAAGCAAGTCACGAGCGGAAAATGGGATGTCATTGAATTCTTCGGGTATGACGAGTTGGGTAAGAAGCTCTTCTATTCGTCAAGTGAAGAAGGAGCCATTGAAAAAAACGTATACAGCATTGACCTTAAAGGGTCTAAGAGAAGATTAAGCCCAAAAAAGGGAAGCAATGATGCTGAGTTCTCCGTGGGCTATAAGAACTACATCATCTTCCATAGCGATGCGAATAGCCCTTATGACATCACGCTCTATAGTGATAAAGGCAAGGAACTTAGAGTATTGGTTGATAATGACCCCCTTAAAAAGACCATGGGTTCATTTGATTTTCAGCCCAAGGAATTTTTCACCTTCACCACAGAGAGAGGAGATATGCTCAATGGATGGACCATTAAACCAAAGGACATGGATCCTTCAGTACGATATCCAGTTCTTGTTGCCATCTATGGTGGCCCAGGACATAATACAGTTACCAATTCCTTTGACGGAAGAAACTACTACTGGCATCAGATGCTTGCCCAGAAAGGATACATAGTGGTCTCAGTAGATCCACGAGGGACCTATTATAGAGGAAGGGATTTCAAGAACAGTACATACTTACAACTGGGGAAGTTAGAGACTGAGGACATGATCTCCGCGGCCAAATACCTTGGCGGACTTCCTTATGTAGATAGAGACCGCATTGGTATGCAGGGGTGGAGCTTTGGAGGATACCTCACTTCTTCCTGTATGACGAAAGGAGCTGAATATTTCAAAGCGGGTATAGCAGTAGCACCTGTAACGAATTGGAGATTCTACGACACCATATACACAGAGCGCTTCATGCAAACACCTGAAGAGAATCCAAGTGGATATGATGAGAACTCTCCTATCAATCATGTAGAGATGCTCAAAGGCCCATACCTTCTCGTTCATGGATCGGCTGATGATAATGTGCATTATCAGAATACGATGGAAATGGTCGATGCATTGGTCAAGGCCAATAAAGATTTCGATCTATTCATTTATCCTGATAAGAACCACGGAATCTATGGTGGGACCACACGATTGCACCTCTATGAGAAGATGACCAAGTTCATAGAAGAGAACCTGTGAGTGCTTAATTAGTACATTAGCCGAGGACAGAAAAAATTCAAACCAAACAAATCGAATGCATGGAAAACGATGATTTACTAGAGGACAAAGGCATAGG
>CALFHF010000101.1 GCA_937875855.1 uncultured Flavobacteriales bacterium | reverse complement strand
GTACGGAGGAGTGAAGTCAATAATATTGATTACAGAGTAAACTGAATCAGCAGCATTTCCACAATCATCGATTGCATTGAACCAGCAGATGAAAGAAACTTTCACATTACTTGAACCTTCATATTCAGTGCACGCAGGGTGTACGATAGGGAAGAATGAAGTAGGTGCCCACTGAACATCGTCACAATTGTCATTCACTCCTAAAGGAAGAATGTCATATTCTGCGAATAGACCTTGAGTACAAAGAATGAATTCGGCCTCTTCTTGTGGACTTAGAAGTCCCGCAATAAAGAGATATCCATTTTGGAATCCACAGGAGTAGTCATCACAAGAGATGTCAACGATTACGTCATCTGGCATAATGATTACAGGAGCTTCAGTGTCAACGATGGTGATAGTCTGAACTGCAGTTGCAGTGTTACCACAATCATCAGTTGCAACATACGTCCTAGTGATAGAACCAGTAGTTCCACATGCAGGAGCGAATGAATCACTTGAAGTCCAAGTAGCGTCTCCACATGTATCAGAAGAACTTACTATCGAAGGAGCAGGAACTTCTTCATCACATTCGATAGTAATATTAGCAGCAGCAGTGATGCTAGGAGCAGTAGTATCTTCAATAGTGATGGTCTGAGTGCAAGTAGAAACATTCTGACATGCATCGATAGCTGTCCAAGTTCTTACGAAAGACTGAGGACAAGTTCCTGAAGTAGGACCATCTGAATGAGAAACAGTAACATCATTGCAAGCATCAGTAGCAGAAGCTGTGCCAGTAGAAGCAGGTGAAGAATCACTTCCGCACTCTACAGTAGCATCATCGGGGCAATCAATCACTGGAGATACGCTATCGTATATAGTGATAGTCTGAACACAAGAGTTAGCATTCTGACATTCATCAATTGCAGTCCAAGTTCTTACGAATGACTGTGGGCATGTTCCGCTAATTGGTCCATCGCTGTGTGATACAGAGGCAGAAGAACAGATGTCCTCAGCTTCAGCAACACCAGTTGCAGATGGGTCAGTAGAAGAACCACAAGCTACTTCAGCATTTCCTGGGCAATAGATCATGGGAGCAGTGGTGTCTTCAATTGTGATCATTTGAGCACATGAAGAAGAATTTCCACAATCATCAACAGCAGTCCAAGTTCTAGTGAACGTCTGTGGGCAAGTTCCGCTGATAGATCCATCCACATATTGTGGGTTGATAGCGCTTGAGCAATTGTCAGAAGCAGATGCAAAACCAGTAGATTGAGGTGAAAAATCATCGCCACATTCAACAATAGCATCAACAGGACAGCTAATGGCTGGAGCGATAGTGTCATCTATAGAGATAGTCTGAGCACATGTGGTAGAATTTCCGCAATCGTCAACAGCTGTCCAAGTTCTAACGAAAGAAGAAGGGCATGAACCTGCAGTAGGTCCATCTGAATAAGATACGTCAACATCTCCACACACATCAGTTCCGAGTGAAGTTCCAGTTACTGAAGGATCAGTGCTGGTGTTACATTCAACGGTGATGTCTTCAGCACAGATAAGACCTGGAGCTGTAGTGTCTTGTATATAGATGTTTTGAGTAACTGTAGCAGTGTTTCCACAATCATCACTAGCTGTCCAGCTTCTGTGGATCATTTCGATAATTGGGCATTCGCCTTGAGAGATAGATGAAGCCATAGTGATGGTCACCTCGTTATCACAGTTATCAGTAGCAGAAAGCTCCATCATTGGAGGAATCTCAGAACCACATTCAATTGTCATATCCTCAGGAGTTTCTCCGAAGACAGGAGACATAGTGTCTACAACAGTGATTACTTGAACACATTCCATACGATTCTGACAGCTGTCTTCAGCTGCCCATACACGTGTGATAATCATTTCTTGAGGACAACCACCATCAGTGATTTGCTCAGCGAAAGTCACTGGAACAACACCGATACAGTTATCAAGAGCGGTAACTACTGCAACAGGAGGAACTTCTCCGCATTGAACTTGAACATCAACAGGGCAACCAGTTAATACTGGAGCTTCAGTGTCTTCAACATTATATGTTAATGTAGCAGTAGAGGCAAGACCACATTGGTCGATGGCCACATAGGTGTAATTCACTTCAGTAGCACACTGATATTGTGGTTGACCACAATCAGCATCTACGTTGATGTCACCGATTCCACTTGCAGCAACGAGTTGACCGGACGCGTTAGGTAGGAAACCAGTATAATAGAACCAAGTCGAAAGACCGTAGTTCGCATTCGTATTGTTAGCGGCTTCACCGATTTGAACCCCAAATATTCGGCTTGAAGGCGCTTGCTTCAGATTTAGATATGCTCCTGTAAGCTCACCTTCTCCTACTAAATAAGAGTTGTTAGGATCAATGGTGTAATACATCCATGTCTCCCAAAGGTTACCACCTGCAGCTCCATATCCAGCATCATCCTTATATGTTCTCTGAACATATGGAGGAGAAATTGTAATAAGTGAATTCCAAGCGTTCCAATCAAGGCCATTCTCGATACGAACATGCATTCTCCACTTACGATTAGGATTAGTGATAGACCTTACATGACCAGAGATGATACCTGAACCATCAGCGAACAAATCAATAGATCCACCTTCATTGGTAAGAATCCACTGATCAGTAAAGCCATCTGGTAGCGAAGGAAGCCATACAGACCAATAGGTCGAGATGTCTCCATGCGCATCAGCAAGCGTACAATGAGTTTCACCCAGTTCATTGGTGAAGTAAAACTCTTGAACGTTCACAGGACCGTCACAATCATCATTGGCGGTTACTATGGGAGGGGCAGGTATTTCACCGATACACTCTAAATCAAATGCCTGACTAGAGACACTCAATACAGGAGCTGTATTTTTTGGACAAGGGCATACGACAGGACTGGCCGCCAACTTGGACATGGTGCTTCCATCAGAGGTGAAGGCAAGCCACTGAGCAGCAGCGTCAAGTTTGGTAGATAAGTTTAATAGGTTGTCCACGGAAGACCCCACATTATTATTTACTTGAACAGATTGGGAATTAGATTCCGAATCTTCCATATAAATATTAGCGGCTGATCCGTTCAGCACGAAAGCCATGACCACCACAATGGATAGCATGACTTTTCTCAAATCGAAAGTTCCACTTCTCATGAGTGGACAACAGTAAAGATCTTTCATAGCATTTATCGTATTAGAATTTGCATTCATCTAGTAGTATAGACGTTTAAGTTTTCAATGGTTGCGTCTTTGGGAAACGACTAACCGCGGGAAACTTTCGGCTAAATTAGTTCATGTATCGATAAAAGTAAAGAGTATGACGATCTATTTTTATCTTTTGAGAGCCTATGTTTGATGAAAAAAAAAGCCTGGTGTCAAATGTTTTGTGTCAAATTTCTTTCATCTTGACCTTCGATGAAGGTTGTTTTTTTATCGACAAAACACATAACTAGTTAATAATCAAGACTTTTCGACAATAAATTAAAGCACTAAGTATTATGTTAAACATAGGAGATGCTGCACCAGACTTTTCAGGAAACTTGGAAAATGGAGAAGAAATATCATTAAAAGAGTTCAGAGGAAAGAAATTAGTCCTGTACTTCTATCCAAAGGACTTGACTCCAGGATGTGCCCTTCAGGCTCATAATTTGAGCGCTCATATGAAAGACTTAAATGAAAAGGGGTATGAAGTCTTAGGGGTAAGTGCTGATACTGAGAAAAGACATTGTAAGTTCATTGATAAGATAGGAATCAAGTTCCACCTGCTTTCAGATCCTGAGTTAAAGACCATAAAATCTTATGAAGCATGGGGGATAAAGAAATTCATGGGAAGAACGTATGAAGGAATTTTTCGAATAACCTATATAATAGATGAAGAAGGTAAAATCGCTAGAATCATCAGAAAAGTAAAAACTAATGCACATTATGAGCAGATAGTCTCAGAGGATTGAAACACAAATCTTAGTTTTGCCATGTATATCTATTAAATCCCCACGAATATGTCAGAAATCAATAAGGAGAAGTTGAAGGCACTGGAATTGACCATTTCCAAATTAGAGAAGTCCTATGGAAAAGGGACAGTGATGAAACTTGGGGATAATGCCATAGAAGATATGGAGGTCATACCTAGTGGATCTCTAACCTTGGATATGGCTTTGGGAGTTGGTGGATTTCCGAAAGGCAGGATAATAGAAATCTATGGACCTGAATCATCAGGAAAAACTACGTTGGCTATTCATGCTATAGCAGAGGCTCAAAAGAAAGGTGGAATTGCGGCAATTATTGATGCCGAGCATGCTTTCGATCGTTTCTACGCAGAGAAACTAGGAGTAGACATAGAGAACCTATTTATTTCACAGCCAGATAATGGTGAGCA
The DNA here is from genome assembly GCA_937875855.1 of uncultured Flavobacteriales bacterium. Classification (GTDB taxonomy): domain Bacteria; phylum Bacteroidota; class Bacteroidia; order Flavobacteriales_D; family JABDKJ01; genus JABDLZ01. The sequence goes on along the minus strand of CALFHF010000101.1, from coordinate 25,750 downwards.
AGCATTAGAGATTGCCGATAACCTAATTCGTTCAGGGGCAATTGATATATTGGTCATAGACTCAGTAGCTGCATTGACTCCAAGAGCTGAGATTGAAGGAGAGATGGGTGACAGTCAAATAGGACTTCAGGCCAGATTGATGTCAAAGGCATTGAGAAAACTAACTGGAACCATTAGTAAGACAGGTGCATGTTGCATTTTCATCAACCAACTTCGCGAGAAGATAGGTGTGATGTTCGGTAATCCGGAGACGACAACTGGAGGTAATGCATTGAAGTTCTATGCTAGCATCAGATTGGATATCAGACGTTCAAGCCAGATCAAGGACGGAGATACAGTTATAGGAAATCGGACGAAGGTGAAAGTGGTGAAGAATAAAGTTGCGCCACCATTCAGAAAAGCTGAATTCGATATCATGTATGGTCTAGGAATTTCTAGATCTGGTGAAGTATTAGACCTAGCGGTAGAAGAGGGTATTGTGAAGAAGAGCGGGTCATGGTTTAGTTATGGAGAGACACGTCTTGGACAAGGACGTGATGCGGTGAAGGGTCTGTTAGAGGATAATGTGGAATTGATGGAGGAGCTTGCGGCTCAGATCATGAAAAATGATCAACCCAAAAGTGACAATGATGGGGATTCTTGATCCTAGAAGATATATCCTATTTCTGATTTCTTTTAGTGCCTTGCTCACTTCATGTGGAGGGGACAGTGAAGTGAAACCTATTGCACAAACTGAAGTAACCTCCAGTGCTGAAGACTTTACCTCAATCAATGAAGCAATAAAGGAATCACCTAATAATCCGGATCTGTACCTAAGAAGAGCGAGACTCTTCAAACAGAACCAGCAACTTAAAGATGCGTATTCGGATGTTGGGCGGGCACTTAAGATTGATTCGCTGCTCCCTGCGGCCCATCATGAGATGGGACTTCTCTATTACATGGATGGACAAATGGGAGAGGCAAAGTTCGCGTTTGAAGGAGCCTTGTCTCTAGACTCAAAGTACATCCCTTCCATGCTGCAATTGGCGGAGATTTATTTGGTTCTAAAGAACTATAATAAATCCATGACTGAGATAAACAATGTGCTGAAGATTGACCAGCAAGTTGGCCAAGCGTACTTCTTGAAAGGCCTTATCTATAAGGAGCAAAAGAACATGGAGCTGGCCAAGTCTTCTTTTCAGACAGCCATAGAAATGAACCCTCAAAATGTAGAGGCATTCAATTTACTGGGGATGATATATGCTGAGGAAGATGACGGCTTATCTATGACCTATTATAACACGGTCTTGGATATAGATTCTGCACACAAAGAAGCATTGTATAATAGAGCATTCTTTTTACAAGATCAGGGCTATGTTCAAGATGCATTAGAGGCGTATGATTTACTCTTGAAGTTTCACCCTGGAACTGCAGTCGCTTATTATAATAAGGGCTATGTCTACTTCGGATATCTTAATGATGTAGCTCAAGCTATAGATGCATTCACTGAAGCCATTAGATTCAATCCGCAATTTGTCAAGGCTTATTTCAATAGAGCGGTAGCCTTGGAGGAAAAAGGAAAAAAAAGTGATGCTATAAATGACTATAAAAAAGTCGTTGAATTAGATCCAGATCATGATGCAGCTTTGGCTGCTTTGAATCGTTTAGGAGCGAAGTAATCAGAGTCCCTTAAAAAGCTCAAGGTCTATCTCTTGACCTTGCTCAGGAGCGGCATCTTTTAGCACGGGAATATTCACTGTAACCCATCTTTGATAGCAACGTGTAGCATCTGTTTTTTCACAGAAGTTAAGCTCAGCCATAAGGTTGATTTGATTAGAGTTCAAATCAGGAAATAAGGTAAGAAGAATCTCTTCCTGACGAAGGTTACCATCAGAAAGAACCACCGCAGGATCATTGCCATTCACATAGATATAACTAGGTGTTTGGGGGTCAAAACTGAAGTGTGGGGGGAGAATGGGTTTTAGAGTCAGATTGGTTTGTCCTTCAGGAGCCAATAAAACATCTGGAGTGTGTAGGAAGATATCAGATGAAGATTGAACATGCATCAAGCGATCCTTATTACTGAATGCCAAAGAACGCAGCTCTTTTCCCTTGTTCAAGAATACTCTACCTGTGCTTCCGTCAAGAAGATATAACGTTCCTTTCACTGACCTCATTCCTGTGATACGACCAATTTGTAATTTGGATAGATCTAGAGGGAATTCATGGATGGAATAGGAATATGGATCTAGCTCAATTAACGAAGCAGTTCCTGAATTCCAGGCAAGTATTCTTCCTTCATGAAAGATGGGTGCGACAAGGTGATGAAGCTCTAATCTATACAGTGCTTTATGCTCTTCTGACAAGAGTGAGTCTTCAGTAAGCAGAACACTATTTTTCAGTTTATCGGTCTTGTATAAAATACCTCGGTTTTGATCATAGAAAAAGAATGACTCGTTCTCTTTCAGAACATAGCTGGCTGAAGTAAGTTGACTTTTAAAAGGATTCTTTTCTATTTCATATCCCTTCTCTTCTATTCCGAAAACACTGCTTACTTTCTTGGTTAACAAATCCACTTGAATAAACTCTGAGCTTCCTGGGCAGGCTATAGTCATTAGCGACCCGTTCAAGGTCAAACGTTCAGGAGAGGAGCTCATCACATACTCTTTCCCTTTACGATTGGTGAGATATAATGTAGATACTTGAAGGCGCTCCATGTCTACTACTCTAATACGATTATTCCCTCTATCAGCTACATAGAGCAATCTCTTTTCAACGTCATAAGCGAGGCCTGCGGGGTGATTAAAACTGGCATCTAGAAACTCGCCATCAGCTTTCCCTTTTTCTCCTATTCCAATGACGTTCTGCACCTTTCCGTCAAAGTCACAGACGACAATCCTATCATGACCAGTATCAGAAATGAAAATAAATTCATAGCTAGGATCCACCTCAATATCTGAAGCAGCCTTGAATAGATTAAGTTCTTCCAAGGTCTTTTGGGCTTGATAAGCATAGCTCGGATTAACTTGGATGTTCGCCTTCTGAATTCTTGAAGCAAGTGATTCAATTGCTGAGGAAAGAGAAGAGATACTAGTAAAACCCATATCAGAAGTCACGAGTTCACCACCTACTTGATAAAGTTCAAATCCCCAGTGGTCATAGGTGGGCCAAGCTTTATCCGTTGGAATAAAGAGGGGAAACTCCCAGCCCATATCAGTGCATATCATATCAAGATACTTGGGTTCTGATTGATAATTCCTTTCGTTGGAAATCACTCCCACTAAAGTTAGCCAGGTATGCTTTTTCTGAAGTTCTTTAAGTCCAATAGCCAGGTCCTCAACTGCAGCATCTTCAGGGCTCCATTGAACCAAGAGTACCGCATTTGTGCGTGTTAACCTCTGCATTGTTAGTCCAGAGTCAGCATATAACCACAGGCCATTATGTTCAAAAAGTGAAGCAATAGATTTAGTTTGTGCTTGCGCATTTACTAAGCATATTGCACACAGGAGGATGGAGAGAATAAGCTTTTTCATCTGTATCAAAGGATTCGTATAAAAAAAGGGGAATCAAAAATGATTCCCCTTTTTAATAATTCAATAAACAAGGTGATTATATTACTTTGTCCACTACTGCCTTGAAGGCAGCTGGGTGATTCATCGAAAGGTCAGCGAGGACTTTACGATTAAGGCCGATACCGGCAACTTTTAGTTTACCTATGAACTGAGAGTAGTTCATATCGTATTGTCTCACACCTGCATTAATCCTTTGGATCCAGAGAGCTCTGAAGTTTCTCTTCTTTTGCTTTCTACCAGAGTATGCATACTGCATACCTTTCTCCACAGCATTCTTAGCTACGGTGTGAACGTTTTTCCTTCTACCGAAATAGCCTTTCGCTAGTTTAAGGATCTTCTTTCTTCTGTGTCGCGCTGCGACAGCATTTACTGATCTTGGCATTACGTTATGATCTTTGACGGACAGCGGTCTGTTTTAGGAGACACTTCAGGCTGGACATCTGTTGATACTAATTTACCTCTTACTTACAAAGCATCAATCTCACATTAGAGCGATCTGCAACGTGCACATCATCCCATTTTGTAAGGTTACGCTTGCGCTTTTTAGACTTCTTAGTCAAGATATGGCTATGGTAAGCCTTCTTTCTCTTGAGCTTACCAGTCCCCGTAACTCTGAAACGCTTTTTTGCGCTTGATACGGTCTTCATTTTTGGCATGGACTCTTGTTTTTAATTTACTTTTTCTTCGGGTTGATCATCATGATCATCCTCTTTCCTTCCAACTTAGGTAATTGTTCAACAATACCATGGTTTTCAAGCTCTGTCGCGAACTTCAATAGAAGTATCTCGCCTTGCTCCTTATACACGATGGAACGGCCGCGGAAGAATACATAGGCTTTCACTTTAGCACCTTCTTCCAAGAATTTCTTGGCGTGATTCAATTTGAAATTGAAATCGTGCTCATCAGTGTTAGGACCGAAACGGATCTCTTTGAGAACCACTTTGGACTGCTTAGCCTTAAGTTCCTTGTCCTTTTTCTTTTGCTCGTAAAGGAACTTTCTGTAGTCAATGATCTTACATACCGGTGGATCGGCATTAGGAGAAATCTCAACTAAATCTAACTGCAATCCTTCAGCAAGGGTAATTGCCTCGCGGATGGGTAACACTTCTGATTCTATGCCATCACCTACCACACGTACGTTGGGGACGTGGATTTTATCATTTATCCGATGCAGGTCCTCACGCTTTACATAAGAGCCACGCTCTTTTCTTCTTCTTATAGCTATTACTCTTCGCTTTTAAAGGTTAGTCATTGGTTAAGAACGAAAGTCTTTCAACTGTTCCTCAACCTCTTTTTGGATCAGATCTATAAAAGCTTTGACGCTCATATTCCCTAAGTCACCTTCGTGCTTTTTTCGTACTGAAACGCTTTCGCTTTCGGCTTCTTTTTCACCGACTATCAGCATGAATGGGACTTTCTTGAGCTCTGCTTCTCTAATCTTCTTACCTACAGTCTCGTTCCGTTCGTCTACGGAGGCGCGAATATCGTAATTATTCAGCATACGTGAAAGCCCAATCGCATAGTCGTTGTATTTCTCTGATAATGAGAGTACTGTAACTTGTTCAGGGGTAAGCCAAAGGGGAAATTCACCTGCGCAATGCTCAGTAAGAACTGCAACAAAGCGTTCTAATGATCCAAAAGGTGCTCTGTGGATCATCACAGGTCTATGCATCTGGTTATCACTGCCTTTGTATTCTAGCTGGAAGCGTTCTGGAAGATTATAGTCCACTTGAATGGTTCCAAGTTGCCATTGTCTTCCTATGGCGTCCTTGACCATGAAATCGAGTTTTGGCCCATAGAATGCAGCTTCTCCGTGAACTGTGACCGTCTTAAGGCCTTTCTCAGCAGCTGCTTCCACAATTGCCTTCTCTGCCATCTCCCAGTTTTCATCGCTACCAATGTACTTGTCGTCCTTTTCTATGCTTCTGAGGGAAATTTGAGCAGTAAAGTCTTGAAAATTAAGTGCTTTGAGCACCATAATGACTAAGTCTATGACCATTTTAAATTCATCCTTGACCTGCTCTTGCATACAGAATATGTGCGCGTCATCTTGCGTGAAGCCACGTACACGGGTCAATCCATGTAGTTCACCACTTTGCTCATAGCGATACACTGTTCCGAACTCTGCAATTCTTAAAGGTAAATCCTTGTAAGAATGTGCATCAATACGGTAAATCTCACAATGATGAGGGCAGTTCATGGGTTTGAGATAGAACTCTTCACCTTCAACTGGAGTTTTAATAGGCTGAAAGGAATCAGCACCATATTTCTCGTAGTGCCCTGAAGTGACATAGAGGTTCTTATGTCCAATGTGCGGTGTAATCACCTGCACATATCCCATTCTGTCTTGAGCTGTCTTTAAAAAATTGGTGAGCCGTTCTCTTAGGGCTGTCCCCTTTGGTAACCACAATGGAAGTCCTTGACCTACACGCTCAGAGAAAGCATATAGACCAAGCTCTTTTCCTAATTTCCTGTGATCCCTCTTCTTCGCCTCTTCAAGGAATAGGAGGTGTTCGGTCAACTCACTTTTCTTGGGGAAAGTGATTCCATAGACACGTGTGACTTGAGGATTCTTCTCATCTCCTCTCCAATATGCACCTGCAATATTTGTCAATTTCACAGCCTTGATAAAGCCCGTATTTGGAATATGTGGACCACGACATAAGTCTGTGAATTCACCCTGTGTATAGAATGAGATAGTGCCATCTTCAAGTGCTTCTATCAATTCTAATTTATACTGATTATTACGCTCCTTATAATAGGCGATGGCATCAGCTTTACTTACGTCCTTGCGAACGAAGTAATTCTTTTGAGAAGCGAGTTCGAGCATCTTTTTTTCGATAGGCTCTAATTCAGCCTCTGTAAGAGAGACATCGCCAAAATCTATGTCATAATAAAAGCCTCTTTCTATAGGCGGGCCTATGGTGAACTTAGCTTCAGGATGGAGCTGCTGAATGGCCTCGGCCATTACGTGAGCCGAGGAGTGCCAGAAGGTTTCTTTTCCTTTTTCATCTTTCCAGGTTAGAAGTTGTACTGTAGAATCACCTAAGATGGGCACGGCAGCTTCTTGAACCTTTCCATTAACAATAGCAGCGAGAACGTTGCGAGCAAGACCTTCGCTGATATCCATAGCCACATCCATAGCGCTAGCTCCTTGATCGAATTCCCGAGTGCTTCCATCGGGGAGGGTGATAGTCATTTTAGACATATATATATATTCGGAATAATAGGTCTGCAAAAGTATTAAAGCAGACTGAGCCGGGCTTACTCATCTTTAGAAGGAAAAACTTCAATCTCTTTAGATGTTCTTATAAGGTTCTCGAATCTGCCCTCATAACGAGTGGCACGTACTAGGTGATTGTCTATCCAGTGATAGTTTCCACCACGCGGTTTACCCATCAATAGTCCATGATAATTGAAGCCATGTTTGGCCAGCCATTCCTCAGTTACAATCCTATGCGCTTCTGTTCTTGAAGTAAAGAAGGTGATAATATGACCTTGGTCATACCATTCATTCAAGGTCTCTAGCGCGTCCAGATAAGGCAGGCACGTAGCCATTCGTTCAGGTTCTTCATTCGGAATATCATCAGTAATGGTGCCGTCAATATCTATGAGATAGTTTTTCACGTCATCAGGAAGTATAGGGCTTGCTGTCCTTCCTAGTTCATCCTTAAATTCTTTCAGCTTGTCGGAGCCATTTGAGCTCATGTGAAGTCAGTTTGTTGGTGTACATCTATTTGAGGGCAAGGTATCTCTATTCCAGCTTTATCAAGAGCTAATTTTGCATTCTCAGTCAAGTCGAAATAAACATTCTAGTACAAGTCGGGTTCTGTAAAAGCTCGCATAGCGAGATTGACCGAGCTATATGCAAGTTCTGAGACTCCTAAAAATGGAGAGGGTGTTTTCATCACATCAGGATGAGATTCCATAACTTCTATGAACACTTAGCTTGATAATTTTATATCAGTATTGTAGGAGATGCCAATGGTCAGGTCTGCGCGAATCATTCCTTCCGCATTGAAATTCGTAACTTACTATTTGAAATAGAACCATTTGGGAGTAGAATTGTTTTATTGTCAAGACTTAACAAGGAAGTCACGCAAACTTCAATCTCTTTTGCTTTTCCAATGTGTCCTTGATCTTTAATCAAATCGCCCACGCTGACAGGTTTTAGAAGAAATATCAGTACTCCTCCAGCGAAATCCTGAAGCGTTCCAGAAAGTGCCATATCTACTGCAAGACCGGGGCACCGAGTAGGGCAGTGAATGAAGTAACTTCAATTCCTAAAGTTCCAAAGACGCGGAGTCCCAATAGAATCTTCAAGATAGCTGCAATAATGCTGACAAAGAAACTCTGCATAGAGAGGTCAAGTTCTTTACGGTCTAGGACTTTCTATAAAGCTTCATCGCGAACTTGATGCCCCAAAGACCTATAAGAAGTATTAAAAGCCTTTTCGCTAAGTGAAGGCCGTATTTAAGAGCAATAGCTTCAAAGTCAATGACGTCTTTGTTCATCCTGTCAAATTTGATTTTCAATTAATTCTATAATTGGACAAAAAAAAGCGGGAAAAGTGACATTTTAAACGAAAAAGCCTGGTTTTCATTCATTAAAGGCGAATTTTAAAACCATTTGGTCATTTCAGGTCTTGAACAATTAATAAGTGATGTGGTGTAATTGAGTGGCCGATAAAAAGAACCTATTTAGAATTAGAATGCACGGTCGAGTTGTGCTCTTCCCATTCAGATCTCAAGTCTTCAGAGAGGATACCCGTGCCGTCATGTTTCCAGCCTGGAGGTTGGGTTAAATAGTTCCATCTTTCTCTTATTGTGAGGCCTCGTTTTACAGCGTCATTGAACATCAATTTCCATTCATTAAAAGCGATACGCACGGGGTTGAAGGAATCAATGTTTTTTATGAGACCATAAACAGCGGGTTCGTCTTCAACTTCAGCTTCAAAAGTTTCGAAAATCTTGTCCCATATAATGAAGATTCCAGCGTGATTACGATCCAAGTATCTAGGGTTAGTAGCGTGATGAACGCGATGGTGTGAAGGGGTGTTGAAAAAGGCTTCATACCAATTAGGCAATTTGCCTACAGTTTCTGTATGAATCCAGAATTGGTAGATAAGTGAGATAGACATCTGAGCCATTACCATATAGGGATGAAACCCCAGGAGTGGCAGCCAAAGCCAAAAGATAAAGGTGTAGAAAGGTCCCGTCCATGTTTGCCGCAGAGCAGTGCTGAGATTATATCTTTTACTGCTATGATGGACAATATGTGAAGCCCAGAAAAAGCGATTTCGATGGCTCACTCTATGCATCCAGTAATAGGAGAAGTCGTCAAGGAAAACGAGTAAAATCCATGACCACCACGTCACTGGGATTTCGAACATTCTAAATTGAAAGAAAAAAGTGAGAACACCCAGTAGAATTACCTTAGCCAAAAGGCCCACAGCAACGTTTCCAAGACCCAGTCCGATTGAAGAAGCAGAGTCTTTAATCTCATAGGCGTCCTTTCGCATACGATGACTCAGATACACCTCAAGAATCATCAAGAGGATAAATCCTGGAATGGCGTAGTATATAAGATTTGGCGAGGTTTCCATGAAAAGGACAAAGATAAGCATCATCAGAAAAGAAGTCCTTGGCCATCACCAAGATTTCCTCTTTTCTGGAGTTTTAGATCTTGTAAGACCGATGCTTTGACCCCAAGAGTTAGATTATAACTTTTTCTATCGCCAAATGGAATTACAGTGGCTGAAAAAGCCCAGCAATGAAGATCCCAGTTTAAGGTAAGCACTGTAGAAGTCCAATCGCTATTCTTCAAGTCATACCCCGAGCTAAAACCAAGCATCCATTTCTTGAATAGTCTCACGTCTCCCCGGAACAGCACACCGTGCTGTGAAACCAGAGTGGTGTCAAGAAGGAAGCCGCTCTCTTGAGGAAGATACTGCTTGTATATATTCACAGTATAACTCAGGCTAAGATTCCAAGGAATACTGAAGTCAGCAAAGGCCGTTGGATTATTTCTAACCTCTTGTAATTCATCCTTTTTCGCGAAACTAGGTTCTGGCTCGGACCCACTTTTTTTGCTTTTTCCTGTGCCTCCGCTAAGCTGCGTACTTAAAGAAATATTATGACTCTTTCCGCGCAGGATAGGGCCATTCTTTGACCAGAGAAAACGATTTACATTTCTACCTATGGAGTCTACTTGATAAGGACTAAATGTGCCGTTGTATTGCAGTTGAGTATTCTTAAATAAAGTTGTTCTTGCTGACATACGAATATCAGCTAGATTCAGGCTATCAGCGATCACATTATAATTCGTGCTAATAGAGTAGTTCTCTATAAGTTTTAGCTTTTTGTCTTTGACTGTGGCAGAATCAGACCGTGCTCGCACCTTCATTTCAAGGCTATTCAGCATAGAGAAGTCTATGGAGGCTCTTTCGCTCGAGCTGCCTTGAGAATAGGCACTCACTGAAAATGGATTGTAAAGAATTTCTTCTTCATCAGTGAGAACGGTTTTTCGATATTCTGCCTCGGGCAGGTAAGAAACCCCAAGAGAAGGAGTGATGACATGGCGAATTGCTTTGATCCGCGAATTCTTGAATCCGAACAAGCCATAAATTTTCGTGGTAAGGCTTGCATTCATTGAATAATCCCTGGTGGCATAAAAGCCTCTGAGCGTGTCAGTGACAAGGGCAGAATCACCATAGAATTTTTCTTGTTTGGCAAAGTGCCATCGTTCTGTCAATCTGAAGCTAGGGTTGAGTGAGAAATAGCCCATTTTCATGCTGGTCAAGGCACTTACATTATGATTCACACCATTAATCATTTGCTTTTTCAATACACTTGAGTTATCAAGTCTAAGTTGCTGTTCAGTGGTGTTCAAGCGGTTTTCAAAAGTGGAAGAATAGGTTATACCTATGGTCTCATAAGCCTTCTTGGGACCAGCCTTTGATTGCCTTAAAAAGGAGAGGGGGAGATAAAAACGATTTAAGTTGAATCCAATCTGGGGCAAGGTGAAATTCACCGTTCTATTAGTTGTGTTCTGACTATGTCTCACACTAGTGGTTAGCTGGGAAGAACTCCAACGCTTGCTGTAATTCACACCAGAAGCGAAAGTGTTGCTGATGTAATCATTCAGTGAGCTGTTATAATTATTCCTGAAGTTATTGCTCGTACCTGCATTGATATTAGCACTGAACGTAGTCCCCGGTCTTGCCTTCGTATCTTGCGTATGATTCCAACGTATGAAAAAACTAGTGGTCCTGCTGAAATCCAAAAGATCTTTATCCCCATTGAGCTGGCGATTGTACGTCAGGTCTACATTTCCAGTATGGGCATATTTCTTGAAGTATCTCGTCTGATTTCTAAGGCCCCAGCTTCCTCTTGAGTAGATATCTCCGGTAACCTTACTATCTAATCGGTCTGAGATGGGGAGGTAGTATCCACCATTGATTAAGAAATAACCCAGATTACCACTTTTTCCATAGCTAGGAATCAAGATTCCAGCTTTTTGTTTCGTGGTATTAGGGAAATATCCAAAAGGGAGTCCCAGAGGAGTGGGAATCTTACCTACTTTCATATAGATAGGGCCAGTAATAATCTTGTCATCAGGAATAACTATCATCTTGTTAAATCTGAAGTGATAATGAGGGTGATCCAGATTGCAGGTAGTGTATTTGCCTCCATAATTGTGGATGTCCCCGTTTTCCTGTTTCTTGGAGATTTCAGCATGCACATAACTCTCCCCATCATTCGTAATTACACCAGAGATGAGACCTTTTTCCGCACCGAAATTGTAGCGGATAGTGTCACATTTAAAGGAAGTACCGCCTTGACTAAAGACTGGGCGGCCTTGAACTTGACCTGACGTATCAGGAAGGCCATATGCGTAAACCTCCATTTTTCTGAAGTCGAAATTGATGTAATCAGCCTCCAAGGAAATATCTTGATAATCAACTCGAGCTGCGCGATACATCTCTACCCGTTCACCTAGTATGTCATATACTGTACTATCCTGAGCAGGATAGGAGATGATATCAGAAATTGGGCTTTTGTACGTTTTGGTACTGTCTTTTGGAGAAGAAGGGGGAATATTACTAGGGTCCAGCAGCAAGCTATCCTTGTTTCCTATTTGAGAAAACAAGGATGAATGCGGGACTGTCAACACTGCCGCGATGAAAATTACAAGTATCCTAAGGGATTTGGGCACCAAGCTAGGTCTATATTTGCGTAATATGCTGGCCTTTTGCCGCGTTCAAAACTATGAATTACACCTGATAGAGAGATGATGAAGGAGAATCAGGATCTACATGCGCATAAACGCTGGTCACTCATAGCTATTGTGCTTGTCATTCTTATAAGCTTGGCATCTAGTCCTTCAGCGGACATGGATGGTAATAAGATACGCACTGTAATGTTAGATGCCGGACATGGAGGATCAGACCCTGGAAACTTGGGGACAGGTCGTTTTAAGACCACTGAGAAGGATGTTACTTTGAAAGTGACTAAGATGGTAGGAGACTATATTGAGAAGAATATTCCTGATGTTCGGGTACATTATTCCCGTGTTGGGGATACGTATCCTGAACTCCATGAGCGCACCAAGATGGCAAATAGACTGGGTGTAGATCTCTTCGTTTCCATCCATTGTGATGCATTTGCTAAGGAAACAGCCCATGGATGCGGCTCCTATGTTATGGGACCAGCGAAGACTGAGGCTAATCTGAGAATGGCTCAGAAAGAGAATGCGGCTATGCTTAAGGAATCTAATTATGAGAAGAACTATAATGGATTTGACCCCTATAGTCCTGAAAGTTATATCGAGTTGAGCTTGAGACAGAATGCCTTCTTAGGTCAAAGTCTGAGTTTTTCAGATAAAGTTCAAAAACAATTCAGAGAACGTCTAGGCAGAGAAGATAGGGGAGTAAAGCAAGCGCCTTTCTGGGTGATTTCCTTTACTACCATGCCTAGTGTGTTGATAGAGCTAGGATTCTTGACTAATAAAGTGGAAGAAGATTTCCTTCAAAGCGCAAATGGACAAGAGCTTATGGCCTCAGCCATTTATAGAGCATTCAAAGAATACAAGGCTGAAATAGAAGGACTGGGCTATGATGGTATCTCTAACCTACCCGCAGAGATAAAGACGATAGAAGAAGAAAAGAAAGACATATTTATACCTAAAGCTGTCTTGAAAGACGCTGTAAATTCAGGTGAGATTTACTTCGCTGTTCAAATAGCTTCATCCTCAGCACCTATGGACACGAAAGCTGAGAACTTCAAAGGACTTAAAGACATCAGACAGATACAAAGTGACGGATTATATAAATACATATTCGGTCAAGAAGGTCAATACAAAAAGGCGAAGGCACTGCTCGACATTGTAGATGAACATGGCTATAAAGGCTGCTTCGTAATTGCAATCAAAGGAAACGAACGGATGGATCTGGGTGAAGCCATCCGAACAGTTGGAAAGTGATACCTTACCCACGAAAGAATGAATCTCTCTAAGGAAATTAAAATAGGCGCGACCATGGTCGCAGCGATAGCTGCTTTGATTATAGGAATACAATTCCTTAAAGGCATTGATATATTCGTTAACAGTAGAACATTCTATGGGCTTTATGATCAAGTAGACGGCCTTAATAGCAGCAGCCCTGTGACTGTGAATGGATTGAAAATAGGTCAGATTAAGGAAATAGAACTCTCGACCAGTCATCCTGGGAAAGTTCTGGTGAGTATTTCAGTGACGAACCGTGATTTTGTATTTCCAAGAGATTCTAAAGTTCATTTGGAAAGCCTAGATCTTTTGGGTAGCAAGTCTATTGCCATTGTTGTGGGAAAGAGTCAAGAATTGGCACAAGACGGTGATACTTTGATGACCAGCATGGAGAATGGAATCATGAATGAGGTGAATAAACAAATAGCCCCATTAAAAATTAAAGCCGAAGGATTACTTTCTTCTATGGATTCAGTGTTGGCTGTAGTTGATGACGTGCTGCGAAAAGATGCTAGGCCTAATTTGGATAAGAGCTTTGAGAGTCTTAGAAGGACATTAGAATCTATAGAGCGAACATCTAATGACCTTGATGGAGTTCTCAAAGAGCAAAACGTGAGGCTGGGGAATGTGCTAAAGAATCTGGAGAGTCTTACTGGTAATCTGAATGCGAGCAATGCTGATTTCACCAATATCATTCATAATTTCTCTATGCTCTCAGATTCTCTGGTCAAAGCTGATGTGGCTAAAGTGATTACTGAGGCAGCTGAAACACTCGGAACGGCATCTGAGGTGATGGAGAAGGTTAATAAGGGAGAGGGCAGCATGGGTCAATTAATTAATGATGACGAGCTCTATAACAGATTAAACAGCGCCAGCGATAACTTAGATGCGCTGCTTGAAGACTTTAGATTAAACCCTAAGAAGTACATCAGCATCTCTCTGATAGAACGGAGAGGAGGTGATTATGAATTGACAAAGAAAGATTTAGAGAAAATCAAAGAATCACTGAAAGAATAAACAAGATTGGGCATAGGTAACATCATATTCATTCTCATCCTAGTCACTGGAATAGCACTTTTTATAAAGCGCATTAGAGAGATTCGTGCCAACATCATGCTGGGGCACGATCAGGTTATCAATGATCGCAAGAGCACACGTTGGAAGACCATGGGTCGTGTAGCTATGGGCCAGTCTAAGATGGTCGATCGACCTATCGCAGGGTTTCTTCATATCGTGGTGTACGTGGGATTCGTTTTAATCAATATCGAAGTCCTAGAAATCGTCATTGACGGAATTTTCGGGACGCATAGGGTGATGTCCTGCTTAGGCGGATTCTATGATTTCCTAATCGGATTTATTGAAGTACTTGCTCTGCTGGTTCTATTAGCCTGTGTGGTCTTCCTGATTAGAAGGAATATTTTGTCCATCAAGCGATTCCATCTAGCTGAAATGACCAAATGGCCTAAAGCTGATGCGAATATTATCTTGATTGCTGAGATTTTACTGATGGGCGCATTGCTCAAGATGAATGCAGCAGATCAGGTCTTGCAAGTGCACATGCCTGAAACCTATCCCCCCGTTGGATCTTATCCAGTGAGTCAAGCATTGGTTGGAATCATGGGTAGCTTCAGTGTTGGAACTGTTCTCTTCTTTGAAAGAGCTTTGTGGTGGTTCCACATCATCGGCATATTAGCATTCCTAAACTACGTTCCCTATTCGAAGCACTTCCATATCATTTTGGCTTTCCCTAATACTTGGTACAGTAACTTAGAACCTAAAGGAAAGTTCGATAACATGGCCAGTGTAAAGAAGGAAGTGGAGTTAATGATGGATTCTAGTGCTGATCCATATGCAACACCGCCAGCAGGAGAAGAGCCGGCACACGGTACTTTTGGGGCTAAGGATGTCACTGACCTATCCTGGAAGAACTTACTCGATGCCTATACATGTACAGAGTGTGGTCGCTGTTCTAGCGTATGTCCGGCTAACATCACTGGAAAGAAACTTTCTCCTCGTAAGATTATGATGGATACACGGGATAGGGCCGAAGAACTGGGGGCATACAAAAAGGCCAACGGAAAGGATTCCCATGACGGCAGTTCACTGATCCATACATACATCACGGAAGAAGAGATATGGGCGTGTACTTCTTGTAATGCCTGTGTAGATGCTTGTCCTGTGCTGATTGACCCATTAGACATCATTATTGATTTAAGAAGGAACTTGATTATGGAGGAATCCAAATCTCCAGAGAGCATCACTTCCATGTTCAATAACATAGAGAATAACGGAGCTCCATGGGCATTTTCAGCCGCAGACCGAGATAAATGGATAACAGAGTCATGAGCATGCATGTAAAAGATATGGCCAGCTTGGCTGCTGAAGGGAAGAAACCTGAAGTCTTATTCTGGATAGGATGTGCGGGCAGTTTTGATGACCGTGCGAAAAAGATTACACGAGCTTTTGCAAAATTGCTCAATGAGGCTGGTGTTGATTATGCCATTTTAGGGAAAGAAGAATCTTGTACAGGAGATCCTGCCAAGCGGGCTGGGAATGAATTTCTTTTCCAGATGCAGGCATTCAGCAATATTCAGGTCATGAACGCATATGGCGTAGATCGTATCGTGACCACCTGTCCCCATTGCTTCAACACACTGAAAAACGAATATCCTGAATTAGGCGGTAATTATCAAGTAATGCATCACACTCAGTTCTTGAATGAACTCATGGATACAGGTCGATTGAAAGTAGAAGGAGGAGCATTTAAAGGCAAGAAGATTACCTATCATGACCCCTGTTATCTGGGAAGGGGCAATGATGTGTACGAAGCTCCAAGAGAATTGATTAAGAAGTTGGATGCGGAGCTAGTAGAGATGAAACGATGCCGCGCCAAGGGACTATGTTGCGGAGCCGGTGGAGCGCAGATGTTCAAAGAAGCAGAGCCTGGCGCTAAAGAGATCAATATAGAGCGTACTGAGGAGGCTATAGAAACCAATGCTAGTATAGTCGCAGCAGGATGTCCTTTCTGTAATACTATGATGACTGATGGTATGAAACATGCGGAGAAGGAGGGGAGCATACGCGTCATGGATCTAGCTGAGCTCATCGCTGAGGCTAAGGACCTCTGAAAAAAGAGAATCATGGACTGGAAAGAATTAGCAGATGACGCAAGAGTATGGATCTATCAGGCTGATCAGCCATTGAGCGCTGCTGAATCTGCGTCCATCAAAGAACTCAGCCAAGATTTCGTGGATAAATGGAGCAGTCACGGTTCTCAGATGAAAGCGGCATTCTCACTGCTTCATGAGCGGTTCCTGATTTTCTTTGCTGATGAACGCCAAGCTCAAGCTTCAGGATGCAGTATAGATAGTTCAGTTCATTTCGTACAATCGTTAGAAGAGCGTTTCGAGATTAATTTTTTCAATAGAATGCGTGTTGTTTATCGCTCTGAGGATGGCTTGGCTTATTTCGATCTTCCTGATTTGGACCAACTTCTTGAAAAAGGCACATTGAACTCTGAAACTTTGGTCTTCGATTGTCTGGTTAGTACCAAAAGCGACTTCTCAAACTCTTTTGAGAAGTCTTTTTCCAAGACTTGGTTAAGTCGATATCTCGCTAGATAAACTATTTTTAAACAGTTTCGTATGAAGCAACGAGCTGTTTACGCTCACTGTCCCTGAAACTATTTGTTAATTTTCCGTAAGCGTTCATAACCTTTTAGACCAAACGGATATGGCAAAAATTTGGGAATATAGTCTCAGACAAATATTTGAAAACACCGCAGCGAGAATCAGTGTACTGCTCTACTTATTTCTAGTAATTCTTGCAGTTTCATTCAGAATATCCAATGACATAGCTTTGAAGAACAGCAGTTTCTCTTCAAATATGAATTTCATCATTGGAAAAGTGAATAATCCCAAGTGGATGATATCTTGGTAGCTGCATTCGAAATACTAGATGCTGAAGGAGAAGGCCTAAGAGGTGAAGAAAATTGACATAGAGGTCAGAGTTCTGAAAGGAAAAAGCCCCCTCCACTATGGAGGGGGTCTCTCTTCCCAGCAGGACTTTTAGGTAAGCTGTGGATTTTGCCTCCTGAGAACGATCCTTATTTCTTTAATATTTTGAACACCTTGCGATATCCCTCGCCATTCAATTCAACAAAATACAAGCCATAATTCAAGTGAGCTACACTCACTGAGATTTCTTCCTGATCATTGAATGCTTCTTCTAATTGCACTCTTCCTAAGAGGTCATAGATTCGTAATGAAGTGCTGATGGAATCTCTATTGAAATAAACATTGAGGCTTTCAATCGTGGGATTAGGGCCTATTTGAAAAGCAAGTTCAGGAATAGGTGTTGGAGGAATTCCAAGATAACTATCCGAGATGCTTATAATGTGAGACTCGGTAAATTCAAATTCTGATCCAGTAGCAAGAATACCCCCATAAAAGTCCTTCAAGGTATAACTCCCATTGCCATACTCGCAGCAGATTCCATCTCCGTATGTGTCTGTAATGGTGAAATTATAGCAGGCATCAAGAGGCACTGAGACCGTAGTTACATTCAATTGAGAATTATTCAAAAGCCCGCTTTCGGCAATGAGTGTTCCATTAGTGTCAGTGATTTTCCATGAGGTCTCTTCAGCATATTGATCAGTAATTAGGCGCACTTCTATATGTCCTATTCCAGCCACGCCATTTTCTACTTGGAAGGTGTAGAGAGTGCCGTTGTTTGATGGGTTCTCATCAATCATTCCATTAGGATCTAGAAAATCTAGCTCAATGGAATTCACACCATCTTGAATTTGAAATGGAGTAAGTTCGACCAATACTTGAGCACTACTAGCTAGACTTCCAGTCCAGTTTATCGTCTCCTGAGCAATGGTGTTATAGCTGTATTCCAGATTCACAGAGCTGATTGTTTGAAGTCCATTATTCCTCAGGCGAACCTTTGGTAAAATAGTTCCCGCAGTGCATATAACGGCAGGTATGTCTGTAAATCCGCTTTGCGCAGCATCTAGGTCATAGACTATGTCAAAAGGTCCAAAACCATTCAAAGTGCTGAGGTTAATATTTCCAGGGTCCAACCAATCTCTCAGTCTAAGCGAAGCATTTAGTCCAGACCAAGAGACACCAAACCTTCCGTAATAATCAGATTGTCCATTGTTAGTTGAGCCCTCACATGCTGCAGTTCCGCCAAACAATTGACCTATGATGCGTCCTGTTTGATTGAAAAGTGGAGAGCCTGATGAACCTGCCTCAGTGACTCCGCTGTCCCATGAATCTATCCACCAGACTTGGGTTGCAGTAATTTGTTGATGATAAGGTGGATTGTCTTCAAAGCAGATTTTCTTCACATCTCCAGAGGGATGATGTATGCCCACAGCACTAGTCACATTAGTCGCGTCACTCTTATCCCAACCAGCATAGAAAGGCTGGAAACTTTCAGGGGGAGATTGATTAAGTTGGATGAGCGCGAAGTCTGAGTTCGCATTATTAGACAAAAGTATTCCTCCAGAAATGGAATGATTAGTTGGCCCAGTATTTCCCGAGCACGATGAGCTTTCGTGACTGAAATAATAAACCCAAGTGCCGGGTGTACCAAGGCAATGATTTGCAGTCAAGAAATAAGGTATTCCGTCTTGCTGTGTGTTATTTACAAGTGCGCCTGTACACAAGGCATTTCCTCCTTGGACTATGAGCGCTACAGACCTTTTTTGTTCTTGCCAAACATCTCCTTGAGGGCAGTTGATGTTGATGTTGCATGCTCCGCTATTGCCAAAAGGACCTCGTTGCTCTTCCCACTTATTCATTACGGATCTATATCCATGCACGAGTTGGGAGATGTGTAACTCAGCTCCTGATTCAGTTCCATTGTACTCTATGATGATGCGCTCACCAGCAATTAGGCCTACAGGGAATACCTTGCTAACAGGATTGCTCTCAATGGTAAACGCACCTTTAAACTCGGTTTTGGATTCATTATAGATGAATAATTCTGCTCCAGGTGGCATATAGAAACTGTCAAAAAGCAAACTCAAGCTCAGTGCTTCAGGGCTCTCAATAATCAATCTGCGGATGCTCGTTCCTTTATACTTTTCTGAGGAAGAACTAGCCATGAAATCAATAGAGACTTCTTGTTCCACACCGAAACGAAATGGAGCCTCTTTATAACTGTCTTGAACTGCATCTTCGGATCTTAACTTCTCCAGATTCACAGAATTCATGAGATACACAGGAAGTCTCTCAGTAAGCGAAGAAGTAGACCAAGACAAAGGTTCACCCCCATGATTTATCTGCGCAAAGGCAGATGAGAGAAAAGAAAAACAAAGTGATATGACGACAATTATTCTCATTCAAACAGGCAAATTTCAGAGCATCGAAGTTAGGAGAACATAGTGTGAAAATCCATGAAAGATACAGGAATAATCGCGCAAGAGTTCAATACTAAATCTCTTCAGAGTTTTGCCTTAAGATCTAGCATTAGATCACGGATACGCGCTGCTTCTATGAAATCTAATTCTTTGGCTGCTGCTTGCATCTCCTTTTGAAGATCAGAAATAGTTGATTTCAGTTCTTCTTTATTAGAATAATCTACATTTCCTTCGGCTGCGATCATCACGTCCTCATTTCTAGTATACGTTCTTACACCTTGACGTGCATTGGCTACAGAGGTTTTTTTGATAATGTCCTCGTGACTGCTCCTTATCTGGGTAGGAGTGATGCCATGTTCATCATTGTAACGTGCCTGTATTACCCTACGTTTCTCTGTTTGATCAATGGTTTTGCGCATGCTGTCAGTGATTCTGTCAGCATACATGATGACAGTTCCATTGATATTTCTAGCTGCTCTTCCTACGGTCTGGGTCAACGCTCTTTCAGAACGCAAGAATCCTTCTTTATCAGCGTCTAATATGGCAACTAAGCTCACTTCAGGTAGGTCTAATCCCTCACGAAGCAAGTTCACACCCACGAGCACATCGAAAACTCCAAGTCTCAGATCTCTGAGAATTTCAATTCGCTCAATAGTATCTACGTCAGAATGTATATAGCGGCATTTCACGCCATTTCTATCAAAATATTTAGACAGTTCTTCTGCCATTCTTTTGGTCAATGTCGTACAGAGAACGCGCTCTTTTTGCTCTATTCTTTTTCTTATTTCCTCCATCAGGTCATCTACCTGATTTTGACTTGGACGCACATCTATTTTGGGGTCAAGAAGCCCCGTGGGACGTATAATTTGCTCAACAATCAGGCCTTCGCATTTCTCTAATTCATAATTTCCCGGAGTAGCGCTCACAAAAATCCATTGGGGAATTACGCCCTCGAATTCTTCGTACTTCAAAGGTCGATTATCCATGGCCGAAGGAAGACGGAATCCATGTTCAACCAAGTTTACTTTTCTTGACCGGTCACCACCATACATGGCTTTGATTTGAGAATTCGTCACGTGACTTTCATCCATAAAGAAGATGAAATCCTCTGGAAAATAATCAATGATGCAGAATGGACGATCACCTGGATTTCGCTTGTCAAAATAGCGCGAGTAATTCTCTATTCCTGAGCAATAACCAAGTTCACGCATCATTTCTAGGTCATAAGTCGTTCGCTCTTCGAGGCGTTTCGCTTCCAGAGCCTGGCCTACACCTCTGAAATAATCTACCTGCTTTACCATGTCTTGTTGGATCTGCCAGATGGCTTCTTGTTGCGTGTCTTTAGACGTCACGAATATGTTAGCAGGATAGAGATTGATCTCTTCCAGATCATACATTTTGGATCCCGTTTCAGGGTCAAAGGCTTCAATTCCTTCAATTTCATCTCCCCAAAAAAGTATGCGAATTGCATGATCCGTATAAGCAAGAAATATATCGACCACATCGCCTTTTACTCTGAAATTTCCACGTTCAGGCATCAGGTCTTTTCGTGAATAAAGTGAGCCTACAAGTTGGTTCAAAAGAAGATTTCGACTAATGGATTGACCCTTCTTCAG
The DNA here is from genome assembly GCA_937875855.1 of uncultured Flavobacteriales bacterium. GTDB lineage: Bacteria > Bacteroidota > Bacteroidia > Flavobacteriales_D > JABDKJ01 > JABDLZ01. Next base: position 4,706 of record CALFHF010000101.1, on the reverse strand, counting down.
TAGGATGACATTCTTAGCAAATTCAGTTGGGTTGCCTATCCCATAAATACACGATACAGATGCGACCACGATGATATCACGTCTTCCTGAGAGCAAAGAAGAAGTGGCATGAAGTCTCAGTTTCTCTATCTCTTCATTGATAGATAGATCCTTTTCAATGTATGTTCCCGTGCTAGGCAAGAAGGCCTCAGGCTGATAATAATCGTAGTAAGAAACGAAGTATTCCACTAAATTGTCAGGGAAGAATTCCTTGAATTCACTATACAGTTGAGCGGCTAGGGTCTTGTTATGGGAAAGGATTAATGCGGGTCTGTCTAGTTCCTTAATCACATTGGCCATGGTAAAGGTCTTTCCTGAACCCGTGACTCCCATCAAAGTTTGAAATGTATTTCCTGCTTCGGCACCTTCTACTAGTTGCCTTATGGCTTCTGGTTGATCTCCTGTAGGATTGAAAGGGCTTTTTAAATTGAAGGGCATATGGCGATGGATGCAATTCGCAAATGTACGGCATCGAAATCAGAGAATTGGGTGTCTTTGATTCTGATTATATTCGATGTGAAATGTTACTGAAGAAATTTCTCTACTATTTGAATCCGAAGAACCTCTTCAAGAAGAGTTCTGAGGATAGCAGTCTACGCATGATGCATGGAGTGAATAAGCTCTCTATCCTGCTCTTCCTTTTTTGCTTGGTCGTAATGGCGTATCGCTATTTTAGGTAGTCAGCATTCCATAACTCCCAAGACTGTTCTGCCTGATATAGCAGCATCTTATGACCGTTCATGGTTAATGCTCCTTGTGCTTTTCCTTTTTTCAGAAAAAGAGATTCTGCAGGATTATAGGTGAGGTCATAGAGTAAGTTTGATTCATTGATATATGGATAAGGAATATCAGGCGCCTGATTGACATTGGGGGCTGTGCCTAGAGGAGTTGTATTGATGATAAAAGGAAAATAAGCCAAGGCTTTGTCGTTCAAATCTCCATACCCAAGTTGACTTCCTGTCGGGTTTCTAGACACGAATCTGAATTCTAATCCAAGTTCCTTCAAAACATAAGCTACAGCTTTAGAAGCACCACCCGTGCCGAGAATTAATGCTTTTTGATGTGTGTTTCGCAAGACAGGTCGCAGAGATTCTTTAAAGCCATATGCGTCTGTATTATGTCCTATTGCTTTTCCATTTCTAATAACTATGCAGTTAACCGATCCTATAACTGAAGCCTCATCCGATAGATCATCCAAGAATGAAATCACTTCCTCTTTATACGGGATAGTGATATTACAACCTGAGATTCCAGAGTGAAGGATTGAAGGAATTATGGATGCATTATCTAGCTCGAAATTCTCGTAGCTGGCAGAGATTTTTTCAGATTCGAATTTCTTGGTAAAATACAAAGCTGAAAAGGAATGGGAAAGCGTTTTCCCAATGAGTCCGAATGTTCTGATGGATTTATGTGACATGGGCTGCAGCGTTGATGGTCAAGCTGCAGAAGGCTCTTCCTTAGGACTCAATCGTGAAAAGACCAGAACAATGGCCATTCCAGCCAAGGCCGTTACAGCAGCCCAGCCCAACTCCGAAGGCAGACCTAGAATGCTCTCATATGAACTCGGACTGATGTTGGATTCTAAGAAAGGAACTTCTTCTCCTTTGCTGTTAATTCTCGTTTCTAAAACTTCTTTCCAAGGCCATACTTTGTTTAAGGAGCCCACCATGAAACCAGTCAGAAGGGCCATGGTCAACTCTCTGTAATTGGCAAAAAGCCATTTGAGGACTTTGGCAAAACTGAGCAACCCGAAAAAGGCTCCGCACAAGAACACAGCAATGACAGGGAGGGCAGCCATAAAATCGCTAGAAATAGATCCTATAGCTCCAAATACAGTACCGTATGCTCCTAGGAGCAGAAGGATGAAACTACCTGAAATTCCAGGAAGAATCATAGCGCATATAGCTACAGCTCCAGAGAATAAAACATACCAAAGACCTACGTCACCTCCTGAGGGGGAGGCAACAGAGATGAAATACGCTATTCCAGTGCCAATAGCCAAAGCCAGAGCATTCTTAACTGAATTCCATTTCAAGTCTTTTCCAATAAAAATGGCAGAGGCGATAATTAATCCGAAGAAAAAAGACCAGAGCCTTATTGGTTCAGTCACCATGAGTTCGGTGATGAACTTAGCCAATGCAATAATGCTCAAAGCTATTCCGCTAACCAAGGTGAGAAGGAATTGGCCATTGATATGCCTGAAGCAGGCCATTGGCCCTTCTTTCATCAGTACTTTCAGAGCAGTAGCATCTAATCGTCCAATAGAATCAACGAGCTCTTCATAGATTCCGCTTATAAAGGCAATGGTACCTCCAGAAACTCCTGGTATAACATCAGCCATACCCATTGCCATGCCTTTAAAGAAGATAATAGGATAGCGCTTGGACGACATAAGAATGAATTAAGAAATCAGTGTTTCTGAATGGACTTTGCTACAATGTCCTTGGGCAGATAATCAAAGAAAGTATCGCCACGTAATCCGAGTCTGAGACATTCTAGCGCGATAACTTCATTAGGAGCAATGTTCCCTAGGTTCACATTAGCACCCAGAAGTTTGATAAACCACACTTGCTGTCCTTTGATAGGCGCTTCCCAAAGAATATCTGCTTTCGGAACGTTTTTGAGAATCTTATTGACCAGTGCGCTGTGAGCCGTGCCATTAGGTCTATAGATTCCTACAGTTCCACTTTCTCTTGCTTCGGCAATGACTTTCCAAGAACCAGCTTCAAGTTCTTTACTCATCATACTGATCCACTTCGCAGGCGAAATGAAGATGCCTTCTTCTTTAGAACCTACTTCAGAGAGCACTGTGAAATCCTTAGAAAATTCTGTAATGAGCTTGCATTTGCGCTGATGACTCAGAGAAATGGATCCGTCAGATATTTCTAATGTATCTAGTCCAAGGTCGAGGAGTAGTTTTTTATATTCCTTGATCATATTCCTAACCAAGAAAGCTTCGAAAAGGGTACCACCAAGATAAACCTTACAGCCTGCTTTCTGATAGATTTGAATCTTCTCCTTGAGGTTATTGGTGACATAGGAGGTTCCGAAACCTAGTTTCACTAAGTCAATAAGGTCAGCTGAGCTTTGGATGAGGTCTTCAGCTTCTCTTAGGCTGAGTCCTTTGTCCATGACCATGGTTAGCCCTTTTTCGCGGGGTCTCTTAGGGCGTTTTGGAATGTGAGGTAGAATAAAGGACATAAATTGAGGGTGTGTCTCAGAGGTTTTTGATTAAGGACAGTACTTCAGCATCCTCGAACATGAATGGGTTATAATCTCTTAATAGTTCAAGGCTACCTTCATGAGTATCAACCATGAGCTCTATAAGTGCTGAACACTCGTCTCTGCGTTGGGTTTCATGTAGCGCCTTGATTGCGCGAAGATAGAGTTCTGGAGTATTCCCAATCAATTGAAGTGCATTTTGTACCTTTTCTAGCACATAGTCGTACTCTTCATGACCTAGGAGATGATCCAAGAAGAGCAGGTTTCCTTCTAAGTCTTCGGGATTCAATTGAGTGCACCGTTCGAAGGCTAATCGGCAACGCTTATCCTGCTTATTCTTCGACAAAAGACGAGCAAAGACCAGCCAATACTCAGAATTCTCAGGCTCAAGACCTACAGCCGTTTCTATATGCCTAATGGCATTGACCTCCTCGCCTTGTATATCTCTGATGATAGCAAGGCCAAGGCGTGCATCAGCATACTCAGGATCTAGAGCCAAGCAGGCACTGTATTTCTGTTCTGCGAGATCTAAGTGTTCTAATTGTTCTAAGCACTCAGCCATGCAGCAAAGATGACTGGGGTCTTCAGGGTCAGACGTGTGAAGTTCAGAGTACAAGACAAGAGACTCTTCATACCTATCCAATTGATAGAAACAAAAAGCCATTTGAACTTTATTCGCATTTGAATCAACATCTATGACCATCGCGAATCCAAAAGCATCAATTGCTTCGGTGAATCGGTCGGCCAACCTGAAACAACTTCCTAAAGAAGACCATGCGAGGAAATTATAGGGGGATTCATCTGTAAGAGAACTGAAATAGCGCATTCCTTCTTCTAAAAGATCTGCGTTCTCAAAACATTCTTCCAATTCACTGTATGCAAGCGAAAATTCTTGTTCTATTTCTATCGCAGCTTGCCAATATGGAATAGCATCTAAAGGGCCTTTGACTTCAGCGCTTAATTGTGCCAGTCTCATCTGCGTACTCACAGGGTTCATTTCTCGATCAGAGCGACTTATACTCTCATAAATCTCTATCGCCCTATAAGTGTGACCTATGGAAGCTAAGGCTTCAGCCTTGAGGCGTAAAATATCAGTGTCAGTTGGATGGAGGACTTGCAGTTGGTTGATAATGCGAAGGCATTCTTCAGCTTGGCCATTAATCAATGCAAGATCAGCTTTTCTGAGCATAAGCTCTTGCGATCCTGGATGTTGAGAAAGTGCTTTGTCTAAGACTTCAGAAGCCTCAGGAATATCCAATAAGAACATGAAGTGATCTAGGATTACTTGGAATTCTTCAACGTCAAAGAATCCAGAACGCCTTGATTTCATGAGCAGTTTGTAGCGTTGCACTGCGGGATCACGGTGCCATGGAGGGAGCATTTCGTTTTCGTCCAATAGACAATAGGATAGGTTGTAGCCCAAATATAGGTGAGGCACTAGGTGG
>CALFHF010000100.1 GCA_937875855.1 uncultured Flavobacteriales bacterium | reverse complement strand
GATCATGCATTCATAGTAAGTGAGGCAGGAGGCCATGGAATGCAAGTCTTTGATCTTACAGAATTAAGAGATGTGGTCACACCACCAGTGACCTTCACAGAGACAGCTCATTATGATGCTTTCGGTAGTTCACATAACATCGTAATTAATGAAGAATCAGGTTTCGCATATCCAGTAGGAACCAGCCTGTATCAAGGAGGTCCTGTGTTTGTCAACATCCAAGATCCTACTAATCCAATAGCTGCAGGAGGATACGATGCAGACGGGTATACGCATGATGCACAAGTGGTGAATTACAATGGGCCTGACATGGATTGGCAAGGAAAGGAAATATGCTTCGCGTGCAATGCGGATACCTTTACCATTATTGACGTGGCTGATAAGAATGATCCGGCTGAGATTAGCAGAACAGGGTATGATGAAGTTGGGTATACACACCAAGGGTGGTTAAGTGAAGATCATCGTTATTTCTTCATAGGAGATGAAGGTGATGAGAATAATGGCATTGGTAACACAAGAACCATTGTATGGGACATCACAGATTTAGATAATCCATTCGTTAGAGAATATCATTTCGGGACCAATTCAGCCATTGACCATAATATGTATGTGAAGGATGGCTTTATTTATCAGGCTAATTATTCCTCAGGATTAAGAGTACAGGAGATTGATGAGACTGGAAACCCTTTCCTCTCTGAGGTTGGCTATTTCGATGTGTATCCTGAAGGGAATCAAACTTCTTTCATTGGAGCTTGGAGTTGTTTCCCATATTTCGAAAGTGGTTTAGTTATCATCTCTAGCATGGATAGAGGTTTATTCGTTGTAAAACCTAGCAGTACTGAGCTTAGCGTCTGCACACCGAATAGCCTAGAAGAAGAAAAATTAGACATTGAAATTTCCCTTTTTCCAAATCCTGCAGATAATCAAGTTATCGTTTCTTGGAATAAAGCGATAACGGCTCGTGTTATAGTTACAGATACTCAAGGGCGGAAGGTCTATGATACTCAGCTGAATTCAGCTCAACGATTCATAATTAACGTTTCTGAATATCAGTCAGGAATATATCTGTTGCATATTCAACGTGAGGAAGGAAGCATTACAAAGAGCTTCTCTAAATATTGAGTTCAAGTTTCTAATCTAACGAATAATTACCCGGGAATCGGGGCAGTTAACTCGATACCATTTTAGGTCTTTTTTAGCGCATACTCCTGGATAATCATGAGTATTCCACTCCAAGTCACGTATGAGCTGCACATGGACATGTGAAGGCCAATCCCCATTCTCTGAATCCGCACCTATAGTGCCCATGGGGTCACCAGCAGTCAGCGTATGTCCGATATGAAGTTCAAGGAGAGTACTGCGGCTTAAGTGACCATAAAGACTGTAGAAACTTTGTTCACCTGAGTTATGTTCTAGGATGATTGTAGGGCCATAATCTCCGTCTCCCTCATTGTCATGAAGGCTATGAATGACCCCGTCAATAGGGCAATAGAGCGCTGTTCCTTCCCTAGCCCAAAGATCTACTCCAAGATGTATGTTACGCTGAAACATTCCCGTTCCGAAATGATTTGTACTGCGGTATAGATTTCTTTTTTCGAGGTATCCTCCGATACGATATGGATGGCTGAATACATAGGCCGAGAAAGCTTCTAAATCCGTTGGGTCTAATCCGATTTCTTCCAAGTGACCTTGACTTAAATCTATCTCGGAACAATCCAAAGATGAAAGGCTCCTTCCGAGGATGGGAAAGGGTTCCTGCAAAATATGTAATGTGGAAGGAGAAATGTCCATGAGAT
>CALFHF010000099.1 GCA_937875855.1 uncultured Flavobacteriales bacterium | reverse complement strand
ATATCGCATCCAAATTTCTCGGCTAAAGTGGATCACTATGGAATCCGTGGATTGAAGATGGGAATTGCAGGTTATGCAGGAAGAAGTCAGAGCACATTATATGGTCAGATTGATCTACAAGATGAAGCGGGTCGCATGCAAGCGGACTCCAGCACTGTGGGTGTCTTGATGACTGGTTTCGATTTCCGATACAGGAATAAAGGCTTCATGAGCCGCGGTCAGATTATCTACTCTAAGTTGTCGGATACGAGGGCCTATAACGCATATACAGGAAGTGATTTAGGATCTGAAATGCTAGGGTATTATTTCGAGTTGGGCTATGATTTGTTGACCTTGTTTACTAAAAAACAAGAGGTAAAGGAATTGATTCTGTTCAGTAGATATGAGAACTATGACACCCATCATCAAGTTGCAGAAGGAATTCAGCGAAATAATGCCTTCAACCGCACTGACATCACCACGGGGCTTACATTTAGAGTCGCCAAAGGGGCTGTGTTCAAAGGCGATTATCAGTATTTCACTAATAGAAGTTCAAGCAATGATCCTCTTGGTCAATTGAATTTGGGTATAGGAGTTTGGTTTTGATATGAAGATATTCCTCCTTGCCATATCGTTTCTATTACTTCCTTCTGATAACCCAGTACAGGAATTAATGAAGACTTCAGAAAAGAAAATCCTTAAGAAATTAGAGTCCATTTGGCCTGAAGAAAAAGTAAGCCATGAAGCTATCACATCTTCCATTTTGGATAAAGGAGAAGAACTTTATCTACTTCGAAAAGGAAAGGAGAAAAAGGGCTTTCTTATTCTGGATCAAGCGTCAGGAAAGTATGATCTCTTCGACTATATGGTCGTGTTCGACATGGATGGACGCATCAGAGAAGGAGCGATTTTAGTCTATAGAGAAGCCTATGGCGGTGAGATTTCTAGTAAGCGCTGGTTAAAACAGTTCATTGGAAAAGGATCGAAGGATGCCATGATCTTGAACGATGACATCTCAGGAATCTCAGGAGCTACCATCTCTTGCCGCTCTGCCACAACAGGAATTAAAGACCTCTCAGATAAGATAGCGAAGATTAAAACAGCTCATGGAGGATACTAAGTTAGAGATTCATGGGCTTATTCATCGTCTACCAGATCAGTTGAGGAGATGGGCTTTGCTCTTGATTTGGACCTTGGCCTTTGGCTACACGGCAGGCATGTTTTATTTAGTGGACACCACCTCTATGGCACCTCAAGGCATTGAGGAGAATTACCTAGGAAACGAAGATCAGGAAGATGCTGAGAAGATGAAGTTCAAAATGACAAAGAAACAAGTCTTGAACATCATACACAGCCATGTGATTTCCTATAGTCTTATTTTCTTTCTGCTAGGAACAGTTCTGCTCCTTTCCTCCGTAAAGAAACCTTGGAAAACTATCCTTTTAATAGAGCCATTGCTCAGCCTAGTCTTGACGTTTGGGGGGCTTTATCTGCTATGGACCGGAATCACTTGGATGAAGTATGTAGTCATGTTGGCGGGAATATGCTTGAGTATAGGATTCTATCTCACACTCTTCCTTTTGACCTTGGATTTGGTCAAGAGGCAGAGGTAGGTCTATTTAATGCCCTTTTCATGAGTGTTGTCGTACCCACATGCACATGTGAATGAAGGCGTTTTGGTTTCACCCAGTGTTTCTGATCATGTCAGCCTCTTCCATTCATGCACAAACTGCCGCTTCTAGGCAGGTGGGTCATCAAGACATCTCCTGGTTTAAGTAGTACAATACCCTGAAAATCAGCGATAAGTATCGACTGCGTAGCGAGCTGTAGACTCGAAGATTCGTAGATGACTTTCGTAAACATCAATGGGTACTTCCTAGAATGCATGTCCAGAGTATGATAGGTGATTAAGCCTCTGTGGGCATAGGTGCCGCATATTTCCTTCAGGCCGCCCCAGACCTAAAGCCTTCTTGCAGATAGGGTCAGGATAGAGATACGCCCTCATCAGGAGCTGAATACGAATCAAGATTTCAAGTAGTATAGACTGAGTGATAGATATAGAAGAGAGGAGCGTTTTTTCTTAGCCAATTTAAAGAGTATTGCAGCGTTCTCAATGGTTTCAGCAAACGGCATCTGTAACTGACTTTTATGCTCGGAATATGTTGGAATTTGCGGTCGTTAATACCATGGATCTAATACACAAGGCATCATGAGCATGGAGGCCATCATAACGCTCATTGTCATTCTGGGTGCAGTCATCCTCTTTGTATTCAGGGCCATAGGGTTCAGATAGTTACAAATTATTTGACTCATTTTCTTTACGCAAAAACAGGAGCTTAGTTCGGGGATTTCTATCAATTTGAAGCTCAACTGGCTTGAGAAATACACGCATAGCCGAAATTCAACGTATCTTTGCGCCTCATTCTAATATATGGTCTTCTGTCGAGGGCCTATTTTCTAAACACTATATATGTCATTTGATTCTTTAGGCCTATCCGATGCCTTGCTGAAAGCTATCAGCAAAAAGGGATACACTATACCTTCTCCTATTCAAGAGAAGGCGATACCATTAATTTTACAACGCAGGGACATCCTTGCTTCAGCACAGACAGGAACAGGTAAGACCGCAGGATTTACCCTGCCTATGCTTCAGATTCTCGCTGAGACACCCATTGATAAGAGAAGACCCATCAGAGCTTTGATTCTAACTCCTACTCGTGAGTTAGCTGCTCAAGTGCATGCAAATGTGGAGGAGTATGGCGAGTTCGTGAACCTTAGATCCATGGTGATCTTTGGCGGAGTGAATCAGAATCCTCAAGTTACTAAACTTAAGAGAGGTATAGACATTCTTATTGCCACACCAGGTCGTCTATTGGACCTTGAAAGTCAAAGAGCTTTGTCACTTTCTCAAGTAGAATTCCTCATCTTGGATGAGGCTGATCGCATGCTTGATATGGGATTTGCACGGGATATAAAGCGCGTGATGAATTTGCTTCCGCAAAAACGTCAGAACCTATTGTTCTCAGCAACATTCTCGAAAGAAATCAAGAAATTGGCTTCGGGGATTTTGAATAATCCGGCCATGGTAGAAGCTACGCCTGAGAATACCACGGCAGAGCTTGTAGAACACATGAGCTATAGGGTCAATAAAGACCAAAAACCTGCCTTGCTTATTAAACTGATCTCTGAAGGGGATTGGGACCAAGTATTGGTCTTCACACGCACGAAGCATGGAGCCAATAGATTGAGCGAGAAATTGGACAAAAGCGGAATTACTTCTGCTGCCATCCACGGAAATAAAAGCCAAGGCGCACGAACTAAGGCATTAGCAGGTTTCAAGGAAGGTTCAGTAAGAGTCCTTGTGGCAACTGATATTGCAGCCCGCGGATTAGATATTCCATTGCTTCCTCACGTAGTGAATTATGAATTACCTAATGTCCCTGAAGACTATATACACCGCATAGGCCGCACAGGAAGAGCAGGAGCAAGCGGTGAAGCTGTTTCGCTTGTGAGCATAGACGAAGTAGATTATGTGAGAGGAATAGAGCGCATACTGGGTGAAAAAATTCCAAGTGAGGTCATGGAGGGATTCGAGCCTACTGAAAAGATAGGAGACATTCCGCCAGAGCCTCGCAGAGGAAGAGGAGGCCAAGGCCACAATAGACCTAAGCCAAGCGGAAGCCGATCAAGTGGAGGAGGATCACAAGGAAAAAGACCAAGTGGTTCAGGCAGCGGAGGTAACCCAAGAAGTAGTGGGTCCAGTGGGTCAGGCTCAGGAGGAAAGAGAAGATCTTAAAACACAAGACACTATCAGAGTGCTGGCTATTTAATTAGACCAGCACTTTTTTGGTCCTAGTCTCAAGGATTTCTGAAATTTACTTGGTCTTCCATTGAATCTCATGATATCTTCGTACGTCAGGCTTAAAAAATGAACAACCCACCCTATGAGGATCAAAACCGTCTTTGAGCTTGTGCTATTATGCATATCTAGCTTTCTATGCCTTAGTTCACATGCCCAGTGCTGCGATTACACCTTGACCATGCACGACAGCTATGGAGACGGCTGGAACGGTGCTACGTTGGAAGTGAAGGTCAATGCTATTTCTACTGGAGTCTTCAGCGCTAGCGAATACGGAAGTGCAGTCAGTTTTACTGTTTGTGATGGAGATGAGGTAGAACTGTTCTATAGCTCAGGTCAGTATGAAGAAGAGAATACCTATGAATTACAAGACGCTTCCTGGAACATAGTTTTTCAAGATGGCCCTGATCCTGTCACAGGATTAGTGGCGACACATATTGGCGATTGCAGTGCACCGCCTGTGCAGGGAAGTCACCCTTGTCTTGCTTTGCCTATTGATACCATGGATTGTGTTCTATCTAATAACACAGGTTTTCAAGGCACAGGATTTATACCGAATTGTTCTTGGTTTTTAGGTCAAGATATATGGTACACCATGGAAGTCCCAGAATCAGGAAACATCAGTATTCAAACCTTCGCTGGGAGTATTAACGATACAGGGATTGCTGTTTGGGGAGGTAACAGTTGTTCTGATCTTGAAATTCTTGGATGTGATGATGACGGGGGAGAAGTATATCTATCATTTTTACTGCTCTATGATTTAACACCAGGAGAGACCATCTATATCCAAGCTTGGAAATGGGGTGGTGGCACGGGAACATTTGAGATATGTGTAAATGATTTGGGTACAGTAAATTTTGAAAGTTCTGAATTGCCTATTGTGATGATTAACACCCTTGGTCAGACCATTATACAAGAGACAAAAATCGCCTGTATGATGGATATCAAATACAACGGTCCAGGTAGCATCACTTTTATCAATGATTTTGCGAATGTATACAGTGGGCATATTGGAATAGAGATTAGAGGACTCTCTTCTGCAGGATATCCGCAGCGCCCATATGGCATAGAAACCCAAGATGAGTGGGGTGAAAATAATAACGTTTCCATCCTAGGAATGCCTGCCGAGAATGACTGGGTGCTTCTGTCTAACTTTAATGATCGGTCACTTTTAAAGAATCTTTTGGCTTACAAGCTCTTCGGGGAAATGGGGAACTACAGCCCACGAGCACAGTTGTGCGAGGTGATAGTAGATAGCAGTTATAAAGGTATTTATGTCTTCGGAGAGAAGCTAAAAAGGGATTCCAATAGAGTAGATATAGCTAAGTTAACTGAGCTTGATCTTGCCGATGATGATCTCACTGGAGGATATATTCTCACGCAGAATTACTGGAATTCAAACAACAGTTTCGAATCGAATTATTCACCTATAGACCATCCTGGTTTTGATGTTCATTTTGTGTACGAATATCCTAAGGCCGATGTGATTCTTCCTGTGCAGAAAGCATACATCGCGTCCTTTGTAGATAGCCTGGAAACAGCATTGTATAGTCCTGAATTCTATGACCCGAACCTAGGATACAGACAGTTCATGGATGTCCCTTCTTTCATTGATTATTTCTTGGTCAATGAAGTTTCCAGAAACGCAGATGGATTTAAAAAAAGTGTCTTTTTCCATAAAGACAAAAACTCCAATGGCGGAAAACTTAAAGCTGGACCGGTTTGGGATTTCGATTGGGCTTGGAAGAATATAGATATATGTGAAATCTATCAGAATACCGATGGCTCAGGATGGGCACATTTGAACAACGATTGTTTTACAGATAACTATTCAACGGGTTGGTATGTGCGCTTGTTGCAGGATGAGTCGTTCAGGAATGAACTGCGATGCTCTTATGAGGAATATCGGATGGATATCTTGAATACAGATTCGCTCTTTAACTACATAGACAACATGGGTGCATTAGTTCAGAATGCGCAATCACGACATTTTCAGAAATGGCCAATTCTCGGGTTGAGCGGCCCAGCTCCAGACCTTGGAGAGGTGCCTGATACCTATCTAGGTGAATTGGAATCATTGAAGAATTGGATCGGTATACGACTTGATTGGTTGGATGAGAATATCGCAG
>CALFHF010000098.1 GCA_937875855.1 uncultured Flavobacteriales bacterium | reverse complement strand
CTTGAAGGAAATGAGGTTCAAGATGTTTTCTTGGAGAATAGAAAGCTATATCACGCTGTTGACCTCAAGGATAAGGACGGAAAGAGATTCGTAGGTATAGTGAATATTCCTTCACCGCCTATGAAGCGTTTCGTGAGTCTTCCAATGCTTAATGGGAAACATCACTTCGCTTTCGTAGACGACATGGTTCGTGCGTATGTCCACATTCTTTTTCCTGGCTATACAATTAAGGGCTGCTTCTCCATAAAGCTTAATAGGGACGCGGAATTGTACCTAGAAAATGAGTACTCAGGCACAATGATTGAGCGCATCAAGAAGAATATCCGCAATAGACAAATAGGTATCCCTTCTCGTTTCTTATATGATGGAGAGATGCCTAAAGGAATGGTAAGACGTCTGAAGGATTTCCTTCAGTTGCATAAGAATGACTTAGTTCCTGGAGGTCGTTACCATAATATGTTTGATCACTTCAGTCTGCCAAATCCAATAGGTGCTAAACTCGAGTATAAAAAAGCTAAACCCCTTTCGCATCCTGTCTTAGAGAGTCATGATTCTGTTCTAGAAACAATGGAGCAACGAGAAATACTCCTTCATTTCCCGTATCAGCGTTATGATTATATCCTTCGTTTTTTCAATGAAGCGATTATCAATAAAAAAATAAGAAGTATCAAGGTCGCTCTATATCGCGTAGCCGAGGATAGTCATGTAGTAAATGCCTTGATTTCAGCTGCTAGAAATGGAAAGAAAGTCACGGTATTTATCGAGGCCAAAGCGCGTTTCGATGAAGAGAATAACCTGAAATGGGCTGAGCGTATGCAAGCGGTGGGCATAGATGTACGTTTTAGCAGTCTGGAGCTTAAGGTTCATGCGAAAGTGGCTTTACTCAAAGGAGAAGACGAAGAAGGAAACATCATCCGATATGCTTTCCTGGGTACAGGTAATTTCAATGAAAAAACCGCCAATATATATGCTGATCACGCCATGCTCACCTGTAATCCTAATCTGACTACAGAACTTGATAAAACCTTTGATTTCATATTCGGTGAGAACAATGAGGAATTAAAGCTTGAACATCTACTTGTAGCTCAGGTAAATATGGTGGAGCGATTCAAGGAAATGATTGATCGTGAAGTAGCCTATGTAAAGTCTGGCAAAAGCGGTAAGATCATCATCAAGCTGAATAACATTCAAGACCCGAACATCATTCAGAAGCTTTATGATGCTGCAAAGGATGGAGTGGAGATAATCATAATCGTGCGTGCTATATGTTGTATCAAGCCATTGCACGGCATTCTTATTGTTCGCTTAGTGGATAAATACCTTGAACATGCACGGGCTTATTGGTTTCAGAATGATGGGGCAGATGAGTTGTATTTAGGCTCTGCTGATTGGATGGAGCGTAACCTTTATCGTAGGGTGGAAGTAGTATTCCCAGTGTATAATCCTAAGCTGAAAAAGCAGATTATGGCCTGTATTAAATTGCAGTTGGAGGACAACGTAAAAGCGACTTATATTCAGATAGATTCTACCAATCAACGCTTGCCTCTAGGAATACCTGAAATACGCGCTCAGGTTGATTTCTATGAATGGTTAAAGAAGAAAGTGAAAGCTTAGTCATATATGATGTTCATTGGCGACATCAAGAAATTCTGGAAGGATTACGGTTCCTATTTTGTAGATGTATGGCAATACAGTTTACTCATTATCATCCTCGGAATTTCCCTTATTGTGATTCTTTGACTTATATTTTAGTCTTAATCTATTTCCTCTACTTGATCGCAGATCGTGAAGGCAATACTCGTTAACTCTTCTTCTGTGACATTCACCTTTTTCATGAGTTTGTGCTAGGCCACGGCTTCTGGCATTTGGCTTTTCTTGGAATCTAGAGCATGGACGAATCCAACAAGCTCTTTGATGAATTTATCCCTACACTCATTGAAGTAGGCTTTATTTACTCGAGTATTGGAGGTGAACTATAGTGCCATGACTAGCATCCATCTTGTGACAGAGGGCACCGTTCTTATTAAAGATTTCTTCCCCTGACTTAACTATACCTTTAGAGTCTTGATCAGTGACTTTGATTGAAGTTTCATTTGCAGAAGTCTCCACGCTTGAGAATAGGGGTGTCAACAAAATAAAACTGAGTAGAACGATATTTTTCTTAATAATCGTTCCTGCTTTTTTAGATTAGTTTTTACCTTTTTCTTGGATGCTTTGGTAAAAAGATTGAAGGCTAATGCGTCAGAGCCCCAGTATTCTAAATCCTCTTCATTGTCAAGCCCTTCATTAGTAACGAAGACATAATCCTTCATTACTCTACCTGTGAAATACATCTCTCGGCATACAGGACGGGAGATGTTTTTGGCTGTGGCTTCAGCCCCTGTGCGAGCCATTAATAATGAAGATCCAGAAGTCTGTCAATGTGAGTTTCCATGGACATCTTATCATCAACCATAAATGAGAGTCGGTCCCATCATCTTCTTTTCAATGAAAGCTATCTTCTTACGTTTAAACACAAGCCGAATATGTTCGACCTGATGTGGGTCAAATACCATGAGTTCAAGCTAAATTATGAAAGAGAGGAGCTATTTACCAGCTACTCTTAGATTGAGAATCGTTCTCCACGTCTTCAGAATCAGTCGGATTATCGTATTTCTCATCCGAAGTCTTCAGCCTTTCTATCTCCGTTAAAGCCTCTGTGAAGCCTTCATTGAACTTTTCGAAATCTTCCTTATACAGGAAAATTTTGTGCTTTTCATAGAAAGAATCTCCGTTTTCATGGAACCTCTTCTTGCTCTCAGTTATTGTCAGATAAAGGTCGTTTCCTCGTGTAGATTTCACATCGAAGAAGTAAGTCCTTTTACCCGCACGTATGACCTTTGAGAAGATCTCCTCTCTGTCATTGTAATCATTTCCGCCCTCCATTATCGTTCTCAGGTTTAGCTTAGGTTGTTCCAAATATACTAGAAAAGCAATGCGTTGAATTTAATCTTTATAGACAAGCTCCATAGATTGTCTTCGCTCCATAGCAGCATAGAAACCACCATTGTGTATTAATTCTTCATGTTTTCCTTCCTCTACGATTCGCCCCTCTTCTAGAACAATAATATGGTCAGCTCGCCTCACTGTGCTTATGCGATGAGAAATAAGCACTGTACTGCGGTCAGCGAGAATCTTATCCAATGCCCCCAAAATCTGCTCTTCTGTCTCCGTATCTACAGCCGATAAGCTGTCATCAAAGATGAGGATCTTAGGCTTCCGGATAAAGGCTCTGGCCAAAGAAACTCTTTGTTTTTGACCGCCTGAAAGTGTTATTCCCCATTCTCCTAGTATGGTATCGTAGCCTTTTGGGAATCCTTTGACATCTGCATCTATTTGAGCTTCTTTTCCGGCCTTCTCTATGTCCTCTTTGGTTGCCACAGCGCCTTTCATCCCAAAAGCAATGTTATTCGCGATACTATCACTGAAGAGGAAAACTTCTTGAGGCACATAGCCCGTTTGATCTCTTAAACTGTCTAAGTCTAAGTCATCCAATGAATGCCCATCCAACTTTACCTTCCCAGAACTCGGGTCGAATTGCCGTGTCAGCAATGCCGCAATGGTACTTTTTCCTGACCCCGTTTTCCCAAATATCCCTAATGTCTGTCCCGGTTTAATTCTGAAATTCACTTCCTTTAAGGCAGATGTACTTGCTTCAGGATAAGAGAAAGTGACTTTTTCGAATTGGATATCACCCTTCATTTCAGTCAGGACTAAATCTCCGCTTTCAATGTCTGATTCTTCATCCAGGAACTCATTGATTCTCTTCTGGGAAGCTGCCGCCCTTTGAACCAAGGAAGTTACCCATCCGACAGCCGCAAAGGGCCAAGTGAGGAGGTTTACATAAATGACAAATGCCACTAAATCTCCAAAGGTCAGCCCTGTATTTCCATCAATAATCATTTGACCTCCTATGAAAATGGCAAGGATCGTACTCAGGCCTATCAGCATCATTATGGTGGGCATGAATAGGGCATCTACTTTCACCTGAGAAAGAGAGAGCTCGCGATAGAGCATGCTTTCCCTCTCAAATTGTTCGGATCTGCGATCTTCTAATCCATAGGCTTTCATCACTCGGACACCTGAGAAGTTTTCTTGAACGAAACTGCTCAGTTTGCTTTGCTGAGACTGAACTGCCTCGCTGCGATTATTAATCACTTTGCTCACCTTATAAACAAGGATACTCATGACAGGAAGTGGTGCAAGAACCCATAACGTCAATGTTGAATTCAGATTCATCATGGCCCAGATGCTGAGCACGGCCAACACTACCAGGTTAATTGAGTACATGATAGCTGGACCGAGGTACATGCGAACTTTGCTCACATCTTCACTGATTCTGTTCATTAGGTCGCCCGTGTCATTTCGCTTATAAAAACTCATGCTGAGACTCTGATATTGAGCATAAATCTCATTCTTGAGGTCATATTCTATCAGGCGAGACATGATAATGATGGTCTGTCGGGTGAAGAAGAGGAAGAAGCCTTTTATCAAAGCTAAGAGCAAGTAGAGCGCACAAAGAGAAATACCAATCTTGACAACCAAACTCTGAAGGCCATTCTTACCATCATAATGAGAAAGCCCGTGATTCATTCCTAAAAAGGCATACAAATCGTTAAGTACGGGTGGTAATTCTAACTCCCCTTGACCTGCGGTATCCATGGCTTGATAGGTCTCCACTGAAGTTTTCATAAAGTCTACAGAATCCTTGACAATCAAGGGAGTATAGATCAAGAACACGTTGGTTAAGATGATGAACAGGACCCCTGTTAGTAGTCTCCATCGGTAACGGATTAGATATTTGTTCAAATGCCAGAGGCTGCTCATACGCTTTGTCCTGAATCGGTCTTGTAATTTGTATAATTTTGCCGCGCTTAGCGAAAGGCAGCTTTGCAAAGGTAGATTTTCCCTAAATCAGATTGAATGATAGAAACTGCAACTCAAAATTCCGAATCACTTTCAGAAATATTAGGGATGATGAAGTCCATGGGACATGAACAAATCGTGTTCTGTCAAGACGAAAGATCTGGACTCAGAGCAATCATCGCTGTGCATAATACTATTCTTGGTCCAAGCTTAGGGGGTACCCGAATGTGGTCCTATAAGTCTGAAGCTGAAGCGATTAAGGATGTTCTTCGTCTTTCTCGTGGAATGACTTATAAATCAGCTATCTCTGGATTGAATCTAGGAGGTGGTAAGGCTGTTATTATAGGGGATGCGCGCAAGGACAAGAGCGAAGCACTATTCAGAAGATTCGGAAAATTCGTAGACAGCCTTGGTGGCAAGTATATTACCGCTGAGGATGTAGGGATTTCTCCTCGTGACATCAGTTATGTCGCCATGGAGACTGATCATGTTGCTGGTCTTCCTATTGCGCAAGGTGGCTCTGGTGATCCTTCACCTGTAACGGCTCAAGGTGTATATATGGGTATGAAAGGCGCTGCGAAATTTGCTTATGGAAGTGATTCCTTGGCAGGAAAAAAAGTAGCCGTTCAAGGAGTAGGTCATGTAGGAGCATATTTGGTCGAGAAGTTGGTCAAAGAAGGAGCGAAAGTGACCATCACTGATATCCATGAAGATTCTATTCAAGCATTGACTTCCAAGTTCAGTCTTGACGTTGTTAAGCCAGAAAACATTTACGATGTTGATATGGATATCTATGCGCCCTGTGCCTTAGGCGCAACTGTGAATGATGAAACAATACACAAATTGAAATGCTCCATAATCGCTGGAGCAGCTAACAATCAATTGGCCCAAGAAGAAGTTCATGGAAAGATACTTTTAGAAAAAGGGATTGTCTATGCACCTGATTTCTTGGTCAATGCAGGAGGTATCATCAATTGCTATGCAGAAGTAGCTGGTTTTGATTCTGATTGGAGTATGGATGAGACAGAGAAAATCTACCTTACCACCCAAGAGATCCTGAAAAAATCAAGAGACGAAAACATTCCAACCTATCTTGCTGCCAATAGAATGGCTGAAGCTAGGATAGAAGCAGTCAGAAATTTGGCAGCTGGATTCTAATAGAAATTATGCTCAATCGTAGACATCTCAGGATTAAGGTTTTCCAGGCCCTATATGCCTATTTTCAGTCAGATGACAGAGATATGCCTAAAGCTGAGCGCCAGCTTATTTTCAGCGTAGAGAAATTCCACGAACTCTATATCTATCTTCTCTCTGTGCTTAATCAGGTGCATAGATTAAGGATTGAACGGTTGGAATTAGCTAAGAAAAAGAGGATTCCATCAGCTCAGGACTTGAATCCTAGTCGTGCCTTCGTTGATAACCCGTTCTTAGTTGAATTGGAAGAAAATAAGGCATTGGACGAACACACATCTCGCTACAAGATGGAGTGGAACGAGGAGCGTATGGACATCATAAAGGATGTCTATAATCAGATGGTCGAGCATGAAGTGTATATCTCTTTCTTGGAAAAGGACGAGATAGATGAAAAGGACTCTTTGCATGTATTAGTGCAGATTTTCAAGGATTGCATCGCGAATAATGAATTGGTTCAACATGCAATAGATGAGGCAAGTATTTTCTGGTCTGATGACCTAGATCTAGCGGCTAGCATGGGATTGAAGACCATCAAGGCTTGGAAAGGAAAGAAATGGGAAGGAGATGCTCCACTCTTGAGCTTGTTCAAAGAAGAAAAAGAAGAGCGTGAGTTCTTGAAGGAATTATTCAGACAGACCATCGTGCTTTCAGGAGAACATGAGAACTTGATTTCTGATAAGGCAAGCAACTGGGACTTGGATCGCATTGCCTACACAGATATGATTCTTATGAAAATGGCCTTAGCTGAGGCGCGTACCTTCAAAAGCATTCCTACTAAAGTCAGTATCAATGAGTACATTGAACTGTCAAAATATTATAGCACACCTAAGAGTGGTCCATTTATAAATGGTATCTTGGACAAGCTCTACGAAGAGCTAAAAGGCTCAGGAGACATCAAGAAAATGGGCCGCGGATTGCTCGAATCATGAATCGTTACTTCTTCATAGCACTGCTCTTACTCTCTAGTTGCCGATTAACTACCGAGAATGAACAGATTACCACCGAGATGGTCATAACTGGCCATGAAGACGATGGGAGAGTGGCCGGAGCGACCTTTGAAGAGGAAGTGTATAAGTTCGGAACAATAGCGCAGGGCGAATTGGTCGATTTTACATTTAAATTCAAGAATACAGGGAAAATTCCTTTGGTCATTGCAGCTGTCAAGCCGGCTTGTGGCTGTACCTTAATCAATAAATGGCCTAAAACACCTATCGCTCCAGGTGAAGAAGCAGAAATTCCCGTGCGCTTTAACAGTGCTGATCAGAAGGGCCATATATCTAAGTCTGTCACCATGGTGGCTAATACTAAACCTAAGACCACAGTGCTTTACTTCGAAGGAGAGGTCATCGCTATGGACACTAATCAAGAATAAAACATGAATACATTGAATATCTTTCTAATGGCCCAAGGCGAAGGCGGGGCATCAGTTTTCCTCATGTGGGGACTCGTAATTGTTATCTTTTATTTCTTCATGATTCGTCCACAGCAGAAGCGCCAAAAAGAGGCAAAAGCTTTTCGTGAAGGACTTAAGAAAGGAGATAAAGTGGTGACTATCGGAGGAATCCACGGTAAAGTGGATACAGTAAAAGAAGATACTGTGATTATCACTACTGAAGGCGAGGGAAAGTTGACAGTAGACAAGAGCGCACTTTCTGCCACCGCACAGGCCAATGAGGCCGAACTCACGAAAAAATCTTAACGTGAAACTCGTTGGGCTCACCGGAGGAATTGGCAGCGGTAAAACGACCGTTGCCCATATCTTCGAAAAGCTCGGTGTGCCTGTTTATTCCTCTGATGACCGCGCCAAGGCATTGATGCACCTGGACATAGAGCTCGTTCAGGCGCTCAGTGCGCATTTTGGTGATGACATATATGTTGATGGTCACTTGGATCGTGCCAGACTTGCAGCTTTAGTCTTTCAGGACGAAAACCAATTGAAGAAGCTTAACTCTTTAGTTCATCCTGCCGTAGGAAGGGATTTTAGGGCTTGGACTGAGAGTCAAGAGAAAGACAC
>CALFHF010000097.1 GCA_937875855.1 uncultured Flavobacteriales bacterium | reverse complement strand
AATAGAACCACCTTTCAGTATCTCACTGAAATCGGCATTACCATCCTTGCCCTTGAGTTTTTTTTTGATTTTCTTAAAGATGTCCATATGCTCTCGTGCGCGAGTGCAAAATTAACCGAATAGCGCAGAGCAAACTAGGTGTAAGACCTAGCCTTGGAAGTAGAAGCTGAATTGGAATAAAAAGAACTGTGAAAGGCTTAGCCTACGCGTTCAATTTTAGCACCTATGGCTTGAAGACGCAAATCTATGTTCTGATATCCGCGATCAATCTGGGTCGCGTTATGGATCATGCTTTCCCCTTGCGCACTCAATGCCGCTATAAGCATAGAAACACCTGCTCTGATATCGGGAGAGGTCATGCTTATGCCACGCAATTGACTTTGCTTGTCAAGCCCAATTACTGTGGCTCTGTGTGGGTCACATAGAATAATCTTAGCACCCATGTCTATGAGTTTGTCAACGAAGAACAATCTGCTTTCGAACATCTTCTGATGTATCAAAACTGATCCACGAGCTTGAGTTGCAGTGACCAATACTATGCTCAATAGGTCAGGAGTGAACCCTGGCCAAGGTGCATCAGAAATAGTAAGAATGGAACCGTCTATAAACGTGTCTATTTCATAATGGTCTTGAGAAGGGATGAAAATATCATCGCCTCTTAATTCCATCTGAATGCCAAGACGAGCAAAGATTCCAGGAATCTGACCTAGTTGGTCATAACATACGTCCTTGATGGTAATTTCGCTTGCGGTCATCGCAGCCATACCAATGAAAGAGCCTATTTCGATCATATCAGGAAGGCACGTGTGAGTGCAACCTCCTAGGTAATCGACACCTTCTATTTGAAGAAGATTAGAACCTACTCCTTTAATATTCGCACCCATGCTATTAAGCATTTTGCAAAGCTGTTGGATGTAAGGCTCACACGCGGCATTGTATATGGTCGTCAGGCCTTCTGCCATTACAGCGGCCATGATGATATTCGCAGTTCCTGTGACAGACGCTTCATCCAGGAGCATGTATGCTCCTTTCAGTTTCTTAGCCTCGGCTTTATAAAAGTGTTCTTTACGGTCATATACGAAGGTCGCTCCCAGTCTTTGGAATCCGATGAAGTGAGTATCGAGACGTCTTCTACCAATCTTGTCTCCACCGGGCTTAGGGATATATCCTTTTCCAAACCGAGCGAGAAGTGGCCCAACAATCATGATAGATCCTCTCAAGGCACCGCCCTTTATTTTGAATTCCTCACTTAGGAGGTATTCGATATTAACCTGATCAGCTTTGAAGGTATACGAACTTGGACTGTGCTTCTTCACCTGCACTCCTAAATCAGCAAGCAGCTCTATGAGCTTATTGACATCAACGATGTCAGGAATGTTGTTCACTGTGATTTCCTCAGGGCTGAGCAAAACAGCGGAAAGGATTTGAAGTACTTCGTTTTTAGCTCCTTGTGGACGAATCTCTCCTCGGAGTTTTGTCCCGCCTGTGACCTTGAAAGAACTCATCAGTTATGTCTCTTCTTATTACGGTTATTATTATTGTTGTTGTTGGATTTCACGAACCTTCCTCTTTTTGGAGTGTTCTTGTAAGTGCTCTTAGCAGGATTAAGACCTTTTACAATCAAATCAGCCGTAGGCTTCAATTCTAAGTCTTCTAATGTCAACTTCAGTGTGCCGCCAGAAAGCTCCATCATCTGCTTGAGGATTGTTTCATCTTCTACGCTATCACGGTTCCATGAGAGGTAGAAACGCTTCATGAGGTTCGCGGTGCATTTAATCAGTGCTTTGCGCTCTTCTTCATCGGTTTTGAGAGGAATGGCCGCCACAAGGTCTTGAACGCCTTGTCCGTAATGACCATAACGAATCTTTCCATTCGGGTAAGCCACTTTATCTGGCTTGGTTTCGAATGTTTCTTTGGTAGGGATAGGATATGGGGAATCTGCGTCCAGTTTAAAGTCGGACATGATGAAGATATGATCCCAGAGCTTGTGATTATAATCGTCTACATCGCGCAGGTGAGGATTTAGTTGCCCCATCACACGGATGATGGCACCTACGACCTTGTTCCTTTCTTCTTTGTCTTCAACGGTGAGCGCGAAGTTCACCATTCTTTTTACGTTTCTGCCGTATTCAGGCAATTGCAGGTCAGGACGTGCTGTATTGTATTCCAAATGTATGTTGTTTGTTGGCCCTTATCTTAATCTACTGGGGATCCAGTGAGGGCATGAACTTTATTATGGCAAATGTAATAAATTCCTCATGACGTGTCAGGAAGTAGTTTCAGCTTCGCAAATTTCAACAAAAGTACTTTCTTTCCGCTTCCTGGGAAGAAGATGGTTGCTTTGGTCTCAGGGCTGGAGCCCTCTAGTTTCACCACTTTTCCTTTTCCAAAGCGGGCGTGCTCCACATCCATCCCCACTTCTACACCTTCTACTGAAGTGTATTCATTGGTGTCACTCTGCTGTGGAATGCGCTTGAGATTCTTTGGAATTCCGCGCGGAACGTTAGAAATAGGCTTGGGTTTCTCTTTGACCTGATAACTATTTGGGCTTGAATCTTCTTTCTTATTGAAGGACTTCCAAGAGCTTTTTTCTTGGCCAAAACCAAGGTCAGAAACATCAGATAATTGCCTATCCCAATTCGAAGGGAATTTCACAAAATTCGTATCTATCTCGTCAATGAAACGGCTTGGTTCACAGTAGGTCAAGTTTCCCCAACGATAGCGTGTATTGGCCATGCTCATAGTCGCTTGACGCTCGGCACGTGTGATCGCAACATAGAATAGTCTTCGCTCTTCTTCAAGATCAGAGCGGCTGTTCAGGCTAAGTTGAGAAGGAAAAAGATTTTCTTCCATCCCCACGATATACACGTATGGGAACTCCAATCCTTTAGAGGCATGTATAGTCATCAGACTCACGTAATCTTCCTTTTCATCCGCCTGATCTGCATCAGTCAGAAGAGCTACGTCCATGAGAAATTCATCCAGTCTATCCTCTCCACCTTGTTCTTTTCTCTGTTCACTGAAGTCCTTGACCCCGTTTAAGAGTTCTTGGATATTCTCATATCTAGCTACTCCCTCAGGACTTTTATCAGTATAAAGGTCCTTCAGTATACCTGTGCTCTGAGCCACTTCAAAGGCCAAATCATAGGCGCTTATGATGGAAAGAGAATGATGGAATCGTTCAATAAAGGTTACGAATTCACTAATTTTTCCAGCAGTTCCTTTATTGATTGGCAGAGCGAATTTTGCAGGTTCTTTGACGATATCCCAAGGTGAATGTTGTCCTTCGCGAGCACTTAGGATGATTTTGTCAATGGTCGTTTGGCCTATTCCACGAGCAGGATAGTTGATGACACGTTTAAGTGCTTCTTCATCTTTAGGGTTACAGATCAGCCTGAAATAAGCGAGTAAATCCTTAATCTCTTTGCGCTGATAAAATGATAATCCTCCGAAGATTTTATAGGGGATATTCATCTTGCGCAAGGCTTCCTCCATGCTTCGAGATTGAGCATTAGTGCGGTAAAGAATGGCGAATGCACTTTCCTTAAGCTGCTCATTCATCTTATGCTCAAAGATGGATTGGGCCACCATGCGTCCCTCTTCATTGTCAGTATTGGCACGCAGGAGCGCTATAGGTTCTCCCATATCATTGGAAGTCCAGACGTTCTTTTGGATCTGATCCTTATTCTTCTTGATTACGCTATTCGCAGCCTCTACAATTGTTTGCGTAGAGCGGTAATTCTGCTCCAGCTTGAAGAGCACATAATCAGGATAGTCCTTTTTGAAATTTAGAATGTTCTGAATGTTAGCTCCACGGAAGGAATAGATGCTCTGAGCATCATCTCCTACTACACACAGGTTTTCGTTTACCGCGGCTAATTTCCTTACGATGAGATACTGCGCATAATTCGTGTCCTGATACTCATCTACAAGCAGGTACTTGAACTTATGCTGATACGCATGCAAGGACTGAGGATGATCCCTAAAGAGCACGTTCGTTTTGTAAAGCAGGTCATCGAAGTCCATAGCTCCTGCCTTGAAGCAGCGATCAGCATAAGCCGCATATATCTCGCCTAATTTAGGTTTCCCTGAAGCCTCATCACTGATATGAACATCCTTGTTGTTCAGATATTCTTGCGGAGATATGAGGTTATTCTTTGCACCTGAGATTCTACTAAAAACGAGTCCAGGCTTATAGATTTTATCATCAAGATTCATCTCTTTGAGGATGCCTTTGATGACACTTTTAGAATCTTGAGAATCGTAAATGGTAAAGTTTTTCGGATAACCGAGCTTGTCAGCTTCGAAGCGCAGAATCTTAGCAAAAACGCTATGAAATGTTCCCATCCAGATGTTACGAGCTTCACTATAACCCACTACTGAGGCAATACGCTCCTTCATCTCTTTGGCCGCCTTATTCGTAAAGGTGAGCGAGAGAATGCTGAAGGGATCCGCACCGTTCTTTATGAGATGTGCGATTCTATACGTGAGCACACGGGTCTTCCCTGAACCCGCTCCGGCTATGACCATAGAAGGGCCATTTATGTGCTGCACAGCCTGACGTTGGTGGTCATTCAATTCATCCAGATAACTCATGCGATAAAGGTAGGAATAGGAAAAAGTGATAGAAGGCTTATTCCTAGGAATTATCCACGAACCAGCTTCTTGCGATTAGGATAGTCAGTAATAATCCCATCTACGCCTAAGTCAATGAGGTGTTCCATGTCGCTCACTTCATTTACTGTCCATGGTACGACTTTGATTAAGCGCTCTTTACAAGCATTGATTAATGCTTCATTTACTAAGGTAAACTTGGGTCCAAGGAACTGCGGAACGAAACTCAGTTCTCTTAATTTTTGGGTAAGGTCAAATTCATGATCTAGCAAAAGAGATAGGTTGGCATCTGGTTCATGTGTATGAATTTCCCTTAGTATGCGCATGTCAAAAGACTGTAGAATACATCGTTCCAAGGTACCCGCTTCTCTGATGGCATCAAGGACTAATGAAACGAATTCAGCAGGATTAGGATGATAGCTCCCATCAAACTCAGGAGCAGATTTCAACTCGATGGTGTATAGAATAGGCGAAGATTCAGAACTCTTCCAGTGTGCTTCTATGACAGAAAAAAGCTCTGACAATAAAGGGCGATGAACAGGTTCTGGCATTTGCTCCTCGAATCGTGGATGCTTCAGTCCGCAGTTGTACATGCGAATCTCTTCATAGCTCATCTGATACAGATTCAAGGACTTTTCCTCTGCTTCAGTAATCGAAGTTCCGTCAGGTTTTTGGCAAATGTCATGTGGCATATAGGGCTCATGGGCCACCACCACCTTCTTATCAGAGCTTATAACAACGTCCAGCTCTAGGGCATCCATTCCCAGTTCCATAGCCCTGATAAACGCAGGTAAGCTGTTCTCAGGAAGTAATCCCCTACAGCCTCTGTGACCATGCCAAATCAATCTATCTACGCGCTTCCCCACCCTTTTTTCATCTAATGATGGTCACTATTCCTTGGAATAGTTGTTTGTCCACGGAATTCTTTCGTTTCACTTCCATTCTCCAAGTATAGACATTGTCTCTCGTGAAATAAGAAGAATCATTCGCCCCTTGACCCGACCACTTGGCTTGAATGTCTTTGGTCTCCCAAACAAGATTTCCTAGTCTATCAAATATTTGGAAGAGATATTCTTCATCGCTTCCACCAACAATTTGAGGAAAGAAGAAGTCATTCACTTGATCCCCATCGGGAGTGAAGGCATCAGGGACGAAGACTGCGAGCTCGCCTTCAAGTCGAATGGATTTACACAGGGTGTCTGAACAACCTAGGTCAGTTTTAATTACTTGACATACCTCCCAGGTCTCAGTACTTTCTTGACTTGGGAAGGAAAGAACTGGGTTAGCGAGTTCTGAGAAAATTATGCTGTCAAGGAACCACTCATAGCTATCAGCTCCTAAAGAAAGATCTGTGAAACTCACGAGATTTTCAATGATGCTAGGAGTGGAGGGATTGAAATCAAAATCTGCCTGAGGACGTTCGTTGATCGTGACCAATCCTGGGTAGAATGTCTCGCTGCTGCAGCCTTGAATTGTGGTCACGAAGAGTCCAACATCATATGTTCCGGTAGAGTCGAAA
This sequence comes from uncultured Flavobacteriales bacterium, assembly GCA_937875855.1. Classification (GTDB taxonomy): domain Bacteria; phylum Bacteroidota; class Bacteroidia; order Flavobacteriales_D; family JABDKJ01; genus JABDLZ01. The sequence goes on along the minus strand of CALFHF010000097.1, from coordinate 7,107 downwards.
GTATAGGTCAACGCTTCGCATCCATAAATAGTGTCCTTGCCAATGTACCAGATGCAATCCTCGCCTATGTTCTGCAATGGCGTTTCTGTATCGAGAATCACTTGACTGGTTCCGCAGAGTTCAGAGATGCTATTTCCTAACTCGACCACAGGATTCTGATGAACAGTCACTGAGATTTGCTGAGCATAAGGAAATGCACAAGCATCGGTAACAAGGAAGGTAAGCGCTTGACTTGAACTAGGGCTCAAGCTGATAGTGTTTCCAGGTACAGTGTCAATACCATTTAACCATGAATAGCTAAAAGGAACACCCGCTCCAGCGGTTGCACTTCCGCTAATGCTTAGGCTCTCTCCAATGCACAAGGCAGTGTCCAAGGGAACATTGAAAATTGGAATTGAGTAGTAAGAAATATTTGCATTGCCAATGGCTGATCCTGCACATTGGCCGTCACTCACATTGCTTAACGTATACAAGCCATTGCCTTGAACTTGAATTGGAAAGGAAGATAAATCGGTATCAATGCTTTCATAGAAATTCCCATTCAATAAAAGATTAGCTTGAAAATTAGGGAGACCTGAGAAATCAACCTGCAGCGTGCTCTCGGCACCTTGACAGATGAGGTTATCACCGCTTATACTTGCTACCGGTAACGCTAATTCAGTGGCGCTAATAGTGGACCCATTGGATCCAGTGCAAATCTGATCTTCAACTGTTAAAATGGAAACCAAGCCAGCACTTGAGATAGCAAGCTGAGCAGGAGAAACGAAGAGTTCAACGGCCCCTTGATTCAGGCCATCTATTGTATAATCAATTGTCCAAGGACTTGCTCCGGTGAGGGACACTTCAGCAATCCCTTCATTACCTTGACAGAAAGAAATATCATCCAAGAGATTAGCAGTAGGCGGAGAAACGGCTACTACATCACTTAATCCGAAAACATTTCCTTCGCATACACCCTGAGTCATGATGACTAGCGAATATGTTCCTTCTTGATCAGCTATGAGAGTAGCATCAGGCCCAGTGATAGAAATGCTAGGTTGCACAAAGCCATCAATAGCATACGTGAGGTCATATGTACCCGCATCAGAAACCAAGACAGGGAGTTCATCGTTGCCACCTATACATATGGTCAGATCCTGAGTAAGTTGAGCGCTAGGAGTGGTGATCAAAGAAACGTTAACAAAGCTTCCCGCATCCGTGCTACAGACCTGATCAACCATAGTTCCGAAGGAATAGAATCCAGTCTGTGAAGCCGTCAAAGTGTAAGGACTGGCATCAATATCTAGATTAATAACTGCACCGAAGTCTATGCTGTATTCCAAGGTCCATGGTCCAGTGCCAGTGAGCTCTATTGGAAGATTTACACTTCCGCCTTGGCATATTTGTGCATCATTTCCATCCGGAAAAAAGAGCGTAGGAACTGGAAGAACTTCGATGATGGCTTCCCCAGATACAGTTCCTTCACAACCATTGGAAAGCACTTCAAGTAAAGTATAAGTTCCAGGAGTATCAAGGTCAATAGAGAAGAAATTAGCATTGATGTTAAGAGGGGTTTGAGCCACTCCATCTATTGCATACGTAAGGTCAAAAGGTGCTGCCCCGAAGAGTTCAGTGTTCAATTGAGCAGTCTCACCTTCGCATATTTGGCCACCTCCATTTAGGATAGCCGAGGTGGAACCACTTTGAATAACAGTAACTATTCCTGATACGGTTCCAGTGCAACTACCATCAGAAACTGCGGTGAGCTCATAGTCACCTTCCGCATCAACGGAAAGAATGTAAAGTGGGTCATTGCTCAGGATATCAACCTGTGGAATTCCGTCAAAAGTATAACTGATAGCCCAAGGCGCACTGCCGGTTAAATCTATTTCTAGGTCAGCGAAACTTCCCGCACACAAATTCCCATTTCCTGAAAGATCAGCAGTGGGAGAAGCAGTTTCAAGAAGTGTAAAAGTGGTGCTCAATGGCACATCACAATTCTGATCAATAAGATTAGTGAGTTCGTAATCTCCTGCCGTATCCATGAAGATGGAAAAAGGGTTAGAAGGAATGTTAATATCTGGCATCATGCCTCCATCAAGCGTGTATGACAAGGTCCAAGGCCCAGTACCTGTGAGGTCTAGACTAATTTCAGATTGGCCTCCAGCGCAGAAGTCATCCGCACCACTCACCATCACATCAGGACTATTCAAAGAGGTGATTACGAGTGTCTCAGAGTATGTGCATCCGTCAGTATCTTGAACGCTCAATTCATAATTTCCTGCACACAATCCAATATAATCAATGTCAGATGAACTGGCTATTTGTATGTCTAACACAGCACCATCCAAGGACAGAGTATTGGCAGTAGGAAAGGCCATTCCTGAATAGTTTAGGCTGGCCGTGCCATCACAAAGGGAGCAACCGCTAGGAGTAACGGCATTCACGGTCAATGAAGAAGAACATGGGTCTATGACACCACAAGAGATATTACCCACCCAACCAGATTCGGTGACTATGCTTCCTGAACTGAATGCCACGGTAATGCATGTTCCAGTGGAGGTAATCATGAATGAAGTACTTCCGGCAAAAGGAGATCCAGGAAACTGAGCTGATGAGGTTGTAGGACCGTCAAAGACAGAGATTTGGTCAAAAGTGATCTCGGTCTCCAGAATCATATCAAGATTAATGGGTTCGCCTGCGTTTGCTGAGCAAAAAGTGACCACATAATCCTCATTATTCATGTAGTTCCCTGCAGGTCCGCCAGAATCGTAGAACGTACCTGAACACGTAACGATGCCGCTACCATCCAAGTTGCTATCAAGTGTATAGATTTGACTATACGTTTCTAGACTGACAAGGGAACTCAGACAAAATAGGGCCAAGAAGAAGAATGACTTGCTCAAAAAATCGCTTTCAGGCCGCAAATTTATCCAAATATGAGGCGCTAATCCTTATAAAGGCAGACTAATCGTCAAAAAGATGCTTAGTATAAAGTTTATAGGATTAGAAAGATAGAACAGGTTTGGCCAGAAAGCTTATCTGATCAAGGTCACCATGCCCAGATACACACGCTCATCCGTTGTTCCTACTCTGCGTACTTGTATTTTCCATGTATAGATACCATCAGGAGAAGAGTAGGTGCTTTCTTCGCTGCCAGCGCCATTCCAGCCAGCATTAACGTCTTGGGTTTCCCAGATAATATTCCCCCAACGGTCGAAGATGGAGAAGGAGTACTTGTCAATATCAGCTGAATGCAGAACAGGTTTGAAATGATCATTCACTCCATCATTGTCAGGAGTGAAAGCACTTGGCACATATACTAGCAGTTCATTCGTGGTCGGGATAATCGTGCATAGAGTATCCGTGCACAAGTTCTCATTGGTCGCAACCAAACAGATGGTATAGAACTCAGGAATTTCAGAGAATGGGAGACTCAGACTGGGGAATTGTTGTTCAGAGAAAAGTTGGGCATCCAAGAACCATTCGTACTGATGAGCATCAATAGAGAAATTTACAAATTGGATGATGTTCTCTGCATTACTGGGTTCTTTTGGATCATATTCAAAGTCAGCATGAGGAAGTTCTAAAATCTCAATGAATCCTTGGAAAACCGTATCAGAGATACATCCTGGAACAGGTTCAGCATAGAATCCCACATCTATATTTCCAGTTCCTGAGATGAAAAACTGAGCTCCAGAGCAATTGAAAATTGTATCACCTTGAGCGTACCAATAGCAATAGCCATTGTCGCTAATGTCAGGACTTGTTTCCTGAATAAGCACTTGACCAGGACCACATAATGGTCCATTCATGACTTGGGCAGAAAGCACAGGACTAGGAGTTACGAGAACACTGATATCCTCAGAATAGACCATCCCACATCCGTCAGTTACCTCAAAAGTGAAGTTGGAATTTTCGTTGGGGCTCAATTGAATTGCACTCATGTCTGAAGAGATTCCTGGACCTGACCAGATGAACTCATAGCCTGTTCCTTGACCTCCGCTTAGTATAGGATTTACGAAGAAGGAAGAGCCTATGCAGATGGAAGTATCGGAGAGACCTGCAATGTTGATGTCAGGATAGAATAGAATGGATGCAATTCCGTTAACTGTTCCATCACAGAAAGCATCGCTTACAGCAATAAGCTGATAGTTTCCGCTCACCGTGCTGGGGAACTCATAGATAGGACCTGTTGTTATGATGGTTCCTTGGGCCATACCATTGATAGAATAATCAAAACTGAATGGGCCTTGTCCAGAGAAAGAAATGGGAATTAATGTGTCTGTTCCTTGGCAAAGAAGGAAGTCACCGAGTATGCTTGCATTAGGTAATTCTTGCGCAAAGACACTCAAGGAAGGACCTAGTTCTCCAGCGCAGAATTCATCTACGAGATTGATTAAGTCGAACTCTCCCGCTTGCGAGATAGGTATGATAAGACTGTTCGTGTTTGAGATATAATTTCCTTGTCCTAAGCCATTCACATTAAGATCAAATGAGAATGGAGGAGAACCTTGGAGAATCACTTCTATTTCTCCATTGCTTCCTTCACACAGTAAGTCACTTCCAAGTATACTCGCGGTAGGCAAGTCCAATGAGTTGATTTCGAATGAGCTCAAATTAGCAGCATCGCAATGTGCATCAGACATGCTAAAAATAGAAACCTGACCAGCGTTTGAAGTCTGTATAGGGATGACAGGGTCATCACTTTGAATGCTTTGCCAATCTGCTCCGTTCCATTGCAAGAGCAAATCCCAAGGACCTGTTCCGCTAAGCGTAATATTCCAGTCAAGGCTTTCTCCTTCACAGTATGATTGATCTATAGGAAGCACAGCGGTAGGAAGTGGGAAGTACGTCACAGAAATATTTCCATCAGCCGTCCCATCACAATAGACATCACTTACATCTATTAATTGATACGGGCCGTTGGCATCCAAAGTTAGCGCAGAAGGGCTCGAATTCATGATTAACGGGTCTTGAGCAATACCGGCAACTGTGTAATCAAGAACCCAAGGGCCAATTCCTTCAAAGATCACATCCACAGTCCCTACTTCACCATTGCACAATTCCACATTACCTGATGCACTGGCTGTGGGTGCTTCATATACAATCACGTTGAATTGTCCTGATGCGGTTCCCGTGCATGATGCGTCATAAACTTGGGTCAAAATATATTGACCTTCCAGCGCTGTATTCAAGGTGTAAGAATTCAGAATAGAAGTAAGCGAACCTTGATCAATACCATCCAACGTAAAGTTGAAATCGAAAGGAGCCGCTCCAGTGAAGGTTATACTAATCTCGGCATTTTCACCTGGGCATAAAGCAGCATCTCCAGCCATGGTTGCGCTAGGGTTTGGAAGAATAGTTAGTGTTGCTGTTCCCGAAAGACTGGCATCACAATTTAAGTCAGTGACCGAATTCAAGATATAAAGACCAGCAGAAGAAGCATTAAGTTGGAAATTAGGGTCAGAAGTTAGAATAGGACTTTGGTCAATTCCATCAATAGCGTAGCTGATATTCCAAGGCGCAGTGCCAGTTAATTGAACATCGAAAAGCGTGCTTTCGCCATCACAGAGTGTTTCATTTCCGCTCATATTTGCACTGGCTGCAGGATAGAAACCTATGTTGGCGAGCCCTGAGATATTACCAAGACAATCCTGATCCATAACACTAGCCAACGCATAATTTCCTGGACTAAGACCAGGTATTGAATAAGGACTAGAAGCAATGTTTAAAAGAGGTTGAACAATGCCATCTTGAGTATAAATTACATTCCAAGGACCATTTCCGGCTAAGGTCAATGTGATATAAACATCCTCTCCGGGACAGACAGTTCCTCCACCAGACAGCACAGCAGTCGCAGGACACCCACAATTCACTGTACCCGAAATAGTCTCAGTAGCACATGAATTTCCGTCAGAAACCTGAAAAGAATATGGAGTTCCTGAAGTAATGGGGTCACTGAGGAATTGTGTTCCTGATAGTGTTCCAGCGCCCGAAACAGTATAGCTAGTGGGGTCACCATCTTGAATCGTAAAAGTGACCGTATAACTAAATCCATTGCACGTCTCTTGGAGATTGCTTAGTGTGGGGCTGTCAATCGACCCAATAACTCCAGTTCCAGAAACAGAACCGAAGCAAAACTGATCCTCAACGCTAATCAAGGAATATGTTCCTGCAGATAAACCTGTGATTGAATAAGGACTACTGGCTATAGTCAAAGGAGCTTGTGCAACGCCATCTAACATGTATACCAAGATCCAAGGTCCTGTTCCGTTCAAGATAACGTTGAGCGAGCCAGTCTGACCGGCACACACATTGATATTTCCTGAGAGTACTGCAGAAGCGGGGCACAGGCAATTGAAACTTCCGCTTACGGTCAGGGGATTGCAGCCAAAAGCATCATTGACTGTGAACGAGTATCCTGTTCCTGAAGGGATAGGATTACTAGTAAATTGATTACCGATTAATGTTCCAGCGCCCGAAACAGTATAGCTAGTGGGGTCACCATCTTGAATCGTAAAAGTGACCGTATAACTAAATCCATTGCACGTCTCTTGGAGATTGCTTAGTGTGGGGCTATTGTGAATAGTCACAGAAGCCGTTCCTGATATAGTTCCGCTGCATTGCGCATCATCGATTGACAAAAGAGTATAAGTTCCGGCTTGAGAAACATTCAATGCATAGTTCGCATTACTCGTTGTGATGCCAGGCTGTGTCACACCATTCAGTTGATAAAGGATATTCCAAGGAGGAGTGCCGTTCAAAGCAATATTCAGGGTCCCAGTTGCCCCAGTACACAGATCTAGATTGCCAGAGATTACGGCATTAACAGCTGGAGCTTGAGTCACAATAGCTGAGCCACTCACTATTCCAGCACAGGAAGCGTTAGACACGCTCACCAACGTATAGGTCCCGGGTTGATTTACATTGATGATGAAAGGATTTGAAGAGACTACTTGAGAAGGAAATGGAACGCCATTCAGCGCAGCTACGATGGTCCATGGACCTGACCCAGTAAATGCGACAGATAAGTCAATGTTATCTCCAACACAGATAATTCCACCTCCAGATAGATTACCAGCCAACACTGGTGGCTCGTTAATAGTAACGTTGATCGTGGCTGGA
>CALFHF010000096.1 GCA_937875855.1 uncultured Flavobacteriales bacterium | reverse complement strand
AGACCTCCATCGTCTCATCTCTAGAAATAAGTATCCTTGTGCATATGTTATTAGGGTTTTTCAGGAGGAATTGGGCCATTGTACTGATTCTTCTTTCTGGGCTTTTTATGTTTTCAGACCTCTTCTCCTACATGGTCAAGTGGGACAGCCTGGACCAATATCTTCCTTGGCGTTACTTCCTTTCTTACAGCTCTGACTTGGGCGGTCCGAGCCTTTGGCTTCCTTATCAGTCTTTGGGATATCCGGTTTATGGAGACATGCAAAGCGGATTCTGGTATCCCATCACATGGATTCATATTCTAGCCGGAGGTTATGGATTTCATAGTTTCAATATGGAGGTTCTTCTTCATTTGATCCTCGCTGGAATAGGGATGTATTTCTTGGCAAAGCGTGTTGGACTAAAAGAGATTCCTGCATTTGCAATGGGTATTTCCTATATGGCCTGTGGACACATGGTGGGCACGTGTCATGTATTGACCTTCGTCATAAGCGGCACTTGGCTTCCTTGGGTGCTTTTTGCCCTGCTTTCGCTGCGAAGAAACCCATCATTACTCACGGCAATTCAAGTAGCCTTATTCCTGCATTTGATGGTCAGTGGAGGCTATCCGGCCTTTAGTATGCTGCTCTTTTATTTTATGATTTTCTTCTTTTTACATTGGTTCTGGAAGGAAAATCAGAGACAGGTCATGCTTAAGTATTCTGTTCTTGTAGGTTCGTTGGTTCTCTTGATGGGGCTTGGATACATGTCTGCACAGATTGAAGTTTTTCCTTTCATGGGCAGGTCAGAAGCGCTCCCGTACACTGATTTTTTCTACCATAATTCATTCACATTGAAGCACTGGTGGTCCTTCGTTTTCCCTATTATGATTAGCACAGACGCAGCTTATTTTGCTTCAGACCTGAGCATGATCAATGGCTATGTGGGATTCTTTATTTTCTTGGCGGCAGTCTATGCCTTGTTCAAGACATCACATCCTTGGAAATATGGCCTACTTGGGCTTATTGTTTTCGCTTTGGCTGCCTCAGCAGGACCAGATACACCTGTGAGACTTTGGCTTTATGATTATGTGCCTGGGTTCGATCTTTTCAGGCATCCAGCGTTATTCAGGTTACTCGCTATTTTCGGAATTATTCTTATGGGAGGAATAGGTCTTGATTGTGTATTAGAAAAGAAGGATAAGGCATTTTCAGGAATTCTCTTGGCATCGGCCGCACTGCTAAGTGTGGTTAGCCTTTATTTGAATTTGGCTCTTGACACAGTCCCAGTGAAAGAGGTATGGACCTTTTTTCACGAAAACGGAGAGTGTTCGGAATTCGGTCGTTGGTCACACTTGGCAATGATAAGCGTTCCACTTTCCATATTGATTTGGGCCATGTGGTGGCTGAATAAGAGCGAGATATTGAGTTTAAGGACTAAGAACATTGCCTTTGTTCTTTTAATTAGCGCTGAGGTATTTATAACGACTCAATTCTCTGTTCCAACTAGTGTTATCAATAACATCCGAATTTCAGATGAGATAGATGGAATACACGCCCTTCCTATTTCAGCGTGTGATCAAGACCCTAATTTGGCTATTGCTGATATCAACATGAATACTAAAGGATCTGGGATTAAAGGAGTATGGAGGAACCTGGGAATATGGTCAAGGACGACAGCAGTAGACGGCTATAATCCCTTTCAATTGAAGTCCTATGATGTTTTGAGCAAGGACTCAGTCCTAATGAAACAAGGACTTGTTTTTAGTGAATCTGGGGAAGTATCGATGATCTGTATTCTGAAAGACGAGATAAAAGCTGAAGTGACTATGAATTCTGGTGGAACATTGAATTTAATTCAATCGCCTTATCCGGGATGGAAAGTGTGTGTTGATGGTCAAGGTCGTGCATTGGTAGCTGGAGCTGAAGTCCCTAGCGTTGAGCTAAAGTCAGGTGCTCATACAGTCAGCTTTACGTTTGAAAATGGAAAAATCATTTTCCTTTTTTGGATGAGCATGATACTCTTCTTCGCGCTCAGCTTGGTATACATGGTGTTAAGAGTAAAACTCAGTAACTCTAAGACATAAAAAAACCCGATGCTTTCACATCAGGTTTTCTTTGAGGTCGGTAGCAGATTCGAACTGCTGTAGGAGGTTTTGCAGACCTCAGCCTAACCGCTCGGCCAACCGACCCTATTTTCTTTTAGCGGGATTGCAAAAATAGGAATTAACAAGGCCTACGCAAGGCAACTCACAAAGTTACAGTGGTACATACCCGTTCGACATCCCCATTAATGGGCGGAGCAGGCTTACACACTCGTACTTCTATTCCCTGTACCAATGGCTCCTGTTGAATTCTTTGAGCTATTCTCCAGGCCACAGTCTCAATGAGCTTAGATCGTCTTCCTATCTCTTCTTTCACCACTTTATTCACCATAACGTAGTCCACGGTCTTTTTCAGGTCATCTTCTTTGGCGGCATCGCTGAAATCCACAGTCAAGTGTACATCTACGATATAAGGCTGACCAATACGCGCTTCTTCTTCCATGCAGCCATGGAATCCGTAAGCTTTAATACCTTCTATACTGATTTTATGCATTGCTCTTCACATGTGCGAGTCCCGCTTCTATGCGCTTCCCGAATTCAGTTTTACCAATAATCTCAGCTGTTTCGAAAAGAGATGGGCCCATCGAGCTACCAGTGATTAACAGACGTAGATTAGGCATTACTGCTCCCATACCTAAGGAGTTCTCTTCTAAATGTGCTTTAAACAGGGCTTCCAAAGGTTCTGCTGTAAAAGGCTCTTGTGCTAACATTTTCTCCCAGAGAGCTTTGACAATGCCTTCTGTCTCTGGCTTCCATTTCTTCTCGAGCATCTTTTCATCATAGCTTGTAGGAGACTCAAACATGAATCGCCCTTCTAGCATGTCCTTAGTAAACACTGCTCTTTCTTTCAATAGACGCACTGATTTCAGGAGGGTCTTTTCATCTGCTTTCAAACCTGCATCTGCAAGAAGTGGTGAAAGCTCTGCAGCTAAATCAGCATCGCTGCGCATACGCAAGTATTGCTGGTTGAACCATTTGGCTTTATCTGGATCAAACTTTGCTCCGGATTTTCCTACACGATCCATAGTAAAGGCTTGCACCAAGGCGTCCTTATCGAAGATCTCCTGAGTAGTTCCTGGATTCCAACCTAAGAAGGCTAGAATATTCAATACGGCATCAGGAAAATAGCCTGATTCGCGATATCCAGCCGAAACGACTCCGGTGGCGGGGTCTTTCCACTCCAGGGGGAACACAGGAAAACCTCCTGAATCTCCATCTCTCTTGCTCAATTTCCCTTTGCCATCCGGCTTAAGAATCAATGAAAGATGGGCGAAACGCGGAGCGTCCCATCCGAATCCTTTATATAAAAGCACATGTAACGGAGCTGAAGGCAACCACTCTTCTCCTCGAATGACATGCGTGATCTCCATCAAGTGATCATCCACGATGTTCGCTAAGTGATAGGTGGGCATACCATCATTCTTCATGAGGACTTTATCGTCAAGCTGATCCGTATTCACATTAATCCAACCTCTTATCTCATCTTCAAACCTGATTTCTTCGCCTCTTGGCATCTTGAAACGAATCACATACGGTTCATTGTTGGCCAATTTCTTCTCCACTTCATCTGATGGCAGCGTAAGGGAATTCTTCATGGAATTCCGTGTGATGCTGTTGTATTGCCAGGAAGAAACACCGGCTTTTATCGCCAATTCACGCACTTCGTTCAGTTCTTCAGGCGTATCGAAAGCATAATAGGCCCAGCCATTCTTCACTAATTGCTCACCATAAGGAGCATACGTGTCTTTACGCTCGCTCTGTCTATAGGGACCATGCGGCCCGCCTACTCCAATGCCTTCATCAGGAGAAATACCTAGCCAAGCCAAGGACTTAAGGATGTAATCTTCAGCTCCTGGGACATAACGATTCTGGTCGGTATCCTCAATACGAAGTAGGAAGTCCCCTTTATGATGTTTGGCGAAAAGGTAATTGTACAAAGCAGTGCGCACCCCTCCAATATGAAGTGGTCCAGTCGGACTGGGGGCGAAACGCACACGTACACGATTTGAGGTCATAATCTTGAAATTCTAAGCTCGCAAAGTTAAAGGAATCCCTAAGAGCTAGGACGAAATCTGACCCGGTTTACCAGCCATACACCGAATAAGATAAGGGCTATAAAAGCGAATTGAACAATCTCAAGCTCTTCACCATCCAATACTCCCCAGAGAATGGCTGTGATAGGGATAAAATAAGTCACGGAGGAACTGAATAAGGCGCTTTCCCGCTTAATGACCAAGTTAAATAGAATTAACCCTATGGCAGTAGAGAAGAGCGCTAAGAGGAAAACGCAGCCCATTCCTTCCCATCCCTGCTCATGCGTTACTAACACATCGAAGGAACCACAGGCATATGCGTATATAGCCACTATGGGCCCAACCATGAATAGCGATAAAGCCGATATGGTTAATGAGGGTAGGTCATTCAGGTATTTTTTAACGGTATTGATGCTAATGCCATAGAAACACGTGGCCAAGATGATCAATAATGCATGGCTATTCAAAGCCACTGGGCCATCGCTGCTGTAAAAAACCAAACCAGCAGCTCCTGCCAATCCAATGATCACCCCTATTAGTCCGTTCTTTCTAAACGGAACTCCGAATACAGTGATGCCCAGAATAAAAGTGAACAGCGGAGTGAGGCTATTAAGCATTCCGGCTAAAGAAGAAGCTATCTGTTGTTGTGCAGCTGTGAAGAGGAAAGCGGGAATAGTGCTGCCTATCAGTCCCGCGATGAGCATGAACGGAGCATGTTTGCTGCGTAAGAGTGAAAGATGAGGTACGGCAAAGGGCAGAAGGCAAAGGCTGGCTAGGAGAATACGAAGGCTGGCAACCTGCTCAGCGGAGTAGATAGCGGAGCCATCAGCGCTGAACATCGCTTTTTTCATCAGAATGAAAGAGCTCCCCCAGATTATTGCAAGGATTCCAAGCAGCAGGATAGAAAATAATGAAGTCTTTTGAGGAGCAGCCGATTCGCTCATGTAGAGAGTATTAATTTTGAGACTTCATGTAACATTAAGCTATGTTCGATCGTCAGTTTGTAAAAGTACCCTTATGAAAACCAATTCAACATATTTCCTACTTGGCCTTATTCTGATTCTTTCCTCCTGTTCTTTTGAGGTGAATCCAGTTTCTGAATCCCAAGTGGAGCAGGCTACTGTAGAAACGGTCTATACATTTATGGAAACGAACGAAGGAGCTCCTGTTGCTCGCATGATGATTTCAGGAATGAGCTGTGAACAGATGTGTGGCTCCAGAATTAAAGCCACTGTTGCGGCATTGCCGGGGGTGAGTGAGACGATATTAGCTTTTCATACAGAAGGTGACGTAGATACCTTGACTGTGGTCTTTGATCCTACATTAGTCTCTGAAAAGGATATGGTCAATGCTATAAATAGCATGCAAGGTGCTCAATATCAAGTCAAAGAAGTGCAGCTCAGCAAAGAGGCTAAGACTTCTTATATCATAGAGGGGAATGTGGAAAAAAGAAAGGGAAAGCATACCCTTACAAAGGCTAGTGCTGAGAAATTGAGCATTCCTAACATTTTTGAAGCGCTTAAGCGAGTTAGGGTGATCTGAAGAAGGACCCAAATACCCAATAACCTTCTCTCAGTTAAACTTATTCATCAAGGATTCACGTCTTTTCGAGAAAACTGATGGATCTTTCGACTCCAACGCTGACTCTATTTTTTGCCTAGAGGCTTCAAAAGAGTACTCACTACTTCGGTTAAGCCATGCAATACCAAAAAAGGTTAGAAAGACTATACCCAATCCGCAGTATAGAATATTTTTAAAAAGTGGTTTTTCGAAGAGCTTTTCATATGCGAATAAAGAGAGCCACATCGGAATAGGAAAAAGGAGGATATATGTCCTAGCTGATAAGTGTTTATTTCCAAGAACAAATAGAAAAAGAGCCATAACGAAGGTCAATCCGAAAAGGAGCAATGACTTTTTGACCAATTCTTCTGTTCTAGACTTGAATATCAGGATTGCCAATACTGCTATTTGAATCATTGAAATTAACCTTACCAACCAAACTAGAACTAGCTCAAAAGCGCTTTCATCGGTAGCTGCTTTGATAACATCAAAACTTGGGGTTATGTCAAATGATGCCATGCTGAAATAGCGCATGAGTAAATCGAAGACCCTTCCAAATCTTTCTGGTTGGAGGGTCAGATTATCTCCACTATTGATGAATATCTCTTTTCCATACGTTATCAAAGTGGGTAACAAGGATAAGCTTGAAATAGCGCAACCTATCAAAAAGAAAAGGGCAATTTTTAGGAGGCCAACGTGATTCCTCTTCCATTCCAGTGTAAACAGTACAACTATGAATGGCAGGAACATAACCCAAGTCAAGTGTAATTGATATGTGAAAAAGAGGGAGAAACCAAGACCTAAGAAATAATAGGAGGGTTCTTTGAAAATCATCCGGTCCCGAAATATAAATAGCTCAAAAACGGCAATGAAGAGCAGGGCGCTAGAAAAGATGAGATACGCTGTATTCAAAAGCACTGTGCCGTGGAATAAGGCAAAGGGTGCAAGAAGATATAAACAGATTAAGAAATTCAATGGAAGCGAAGGGAATCTTTGTCTAGAATAGACAGCAAGTAAGACTAGACCAGCAGCTGAGATAATGTTCGATAGTATTATAGGAGAATAGATGTTCCCTGTCCATCTCAAGGGGAGACCGATTAGCAAAGCCTGCATAGCCCCTGGAAGCCTCGTCTTTGACCAGACAATATCTGGGCCCCAATATGACCATACCCCCGAGACCGCGTTCTCGATGCCGATAAGGTAGATTTGAAAGTAATCCTCATGAGAGAAGTTTACTTGAGCACCTAGATAGATTCTAAAAAGTAAGAGCCCTAAGACTAAAATTATAGAACTGACATGTTTCTTTAGTATGAAACGTAAGCCCATTCTGAATAAGTTTTCATTATAAAGCACCAATGTATGATTATAGTCCTAATCATGAAGATGGAACTATAGTTGAGAACAAAAAAACCCTCATTACATGTAATGAGGGTTTTTAATTTCCTTAATTAAGCAATCAATGCTCTTCTTCTCCAGGTTCCAATGGAACAGTCTGAGGAACAAAGTCTTCTGCTTTTCCCGGCTTGCTGTAGTCATAAGGCCAACGGTGTACTGTTGGGATTTGCCCTGGCCAGTTTCCGTGCAAGTGCTCAACAGGTGTAGTCCATTCAATAGTGTTGCTTCTCCATGGATTCTGAGGAGCTTTCTGTCCTTTCTTGATGCTGTAGAAGAAGTTGAAAATAAAGAAGATTTGCGACACTCCGCCTAAAATGGCGAATACTGTAATTAATACTTGCAAATCCATCACTCCATCGAACATTGGGAAATTGCTGTACTCATAATATCTTCTTGGAACACCAGCCATACCTACGAAGTGCATCGGAAGAAAAACTCCGTAGGCACATACGAATGTTGTCCAGAAGTGAACCATTCCTAAACGCTGATTCATCATATGACCATACATCTTAGGGAACCAGTGATAAACACCAGCAAACATCCCGAAGATGGCAGAAACTCCCATTACTACGTGAAAGTGAGCTACAACGAAGTACGTATCATGAACAGGAATGTCAAGAGCTGAGTCAGCCAAGATGATTCCTGTTACTCCTCCAGTCAAGAAGGTAGATACCATTCCGATAGAGAACAACATAGCTGGAGTGAATACTAGATTTCCGCGCCAAAGCGTAGTTATATAGTTAAAGACTTTTACCGCTGACGGAATGGCAATAAGCAACGTAGTGGCTACGAACACAGACCCCAAGAAGGGGTTCATTCCTGTCACATACATATGGTGACCCCATACGATGAAGGATAGGAATGCAATGGCCAATAGTGAACCAATCATTGCTTTATATCCGAATATAGGCTTACGTGCATTTGTGGAGATAACCTCAGAGGTGATTCCCAATGCCGGTAAGATCACGATGTATACTTCAGGGTGTCCTAGGAACCAGAATAAGTGCTCATAGAGAATCGGGCTACCACCTACATAATCCAATGCCTCACCAGCGATATGGATATCGGAAAGGTAGAAGCTTGTTCCCATAAGACGGTCCATCATAAGCAAGAGCGCTGCTGAGAATAATACTGGGAAGCTCAATACACCAAGGATAGCCGTCAATAAAATGGCCCAAATCGTCAATGGCATGCGCGTCATCTTCATTCCCTCAGTTCTGAGGTTAATGATGGTCACGATATAGTTTAGACCTCCTAATAAAGAGGATACAATGAAAAACACCATACTTACGAGCCACATGGTCATTCCCATTCCTGACCCAGGCATGGCTTGAGGCAATGCGCTTAAAGGAGGATAAACGGTCCAACCCCCACTAGCTGCTCCACCTTCAATGAAAAGTGAAGACACCATGATAATGGCTGAAAGAAAGAAGAACCAATAAGATAGCATGTTTAGGAATCCTGAGGCCATATCACGAGCTCCTATCTGCAGTGGAATAAGAAGGTTAGCAAAGGTTCCGCTCAATCCACCTGTCAATACGAAGAATACCATCAAGGTACCATGAATGGTAACCATTGCGAGATATGCATTGGTATCTAGAACTCCTCCTGGAGCCCAACGTTCTCCTAGGAACATGCTCAAGAATTCAAAACTTTCATTAGGCCAAGCCAATTGGATCCTGAAGAAAATAGAAAGCATATAAGCTAAGATAGCAATGAAGATCGCGGAGACCAAGAATTGCTTCGAGATCATCTTGTGATCTTGACTGAAGATGTACTTGCTGACAAAGCTCTCTTCGTGATGATGATGTTCTGCGTGTGAGGCCATGTTTCTCTCCCTTATTGATTGTGTGTCACTACTTCTGTTTCCTCCATTGTGGCAGGCTCTGCAGCTGGTTGGTCAAACTTGGCTTGTGCGATTAACCATGCATCATATTCTGCTTGTTCTACCACTTTTACTGTCATTTTCATGTTGTAGTGAGCGGCACCGCATATCTTGTTACAAAGTAACAGGTATTCAAACTCTTCATTTCCTGTCTTCAATTTCATCTCTGCAGTCGTGATGGTAGGCACCATCTTGAAGAAGGTCGTCATACCAGGTACAGCATTCATTTGCATTCTGAAATGAGGCATAAAGGCACTGTGAATTACATCGCGAGAATTGATTTTAAAGTTCACCTCTCTATTTACTGGAATATAGAAAACTCCTTTGTCCATGACAATGTCATCCTTAGCGAAGACATATTCTTCATTGTTCTTGTCAAAGCTTAATACCCTAACCTTTTGACGCTGCAGTCTCTTTATCCTTGCCTCCGTTTTGTCTTGGGCTGAAGCAGATAATATGTCTTCATTCAAGGACTTTTTTAAAGTAGCCATCTCCTCATCGATAGCCAACAAAGCACCCTCGTAAATAGCAGGAGTGATGATTCCAAGTGGGTTAGTTCCTGAAATGAAATTGAAAGAAGAAGGCCCTAAAACTCTATCTTCTCCAGCATAACGTACTGTCCAGTCGAATTGTTTTCCGTAGAGTTCTATGGTAATAGAATCAGCCGCTAATTCTTTATCGGTGATATCGTTCCAAACTATGAGTCCATATATGATGATTACAGCCATAGTAAGTGCTGGGATAACAGTCCATATCATCTCTAACTTATCATTGTGCGGATAGTAGTATGCTTTCTTGCCAAGTTGATAACGATACTTCCATGCGAAGACCATTAATAGGATGTTCATCACTACGAAGATGATGCAGACAAACCACATGTTGAAATCCATCAGAATATCTATCTCTACGCCATGTTCTGAGGCAGCTTCAGGAAGCATAGCATCCTTATACCTAAAGATCATGTAGAAGAATGAGATGAGCAGTGCAGCCAAGCTGGCGAGCCAGAGGTTTGCATTCAGGTTGTTATCTGAGACGATAATGTCTTCCTCTTTCTTTCCGCTAAGCTTTTTAGCCAATTCATGCACGCGCACGGCTTGAGCTATAGCTGCGACTCCTAAGAGGAGTACTATGACGATGAGCAGTTTCATATCCTTTCTATCTCGCTGTGATTATATCTGATGTTGAATGCTTTCTTCCAAGTAAGGACTCTTTTCAGGCACCAATCGCGCACTGGCCAGTGCTTTTAAGGTCACTAAAATGAATCCACCGAGGAATCCAATCATCATTCCGATCTCTGTTAACTCCAACCCTTGCCAATCGTCAAAAACCACACCTGGAATTACCATCAAATAGACATCGAACCAGTGTCCGAAGAAGATGATAGTTCCTATAGTAATCAATAAACGCACATTTCTTTTCGCATCTCTCGCCATGAGTATAACCATAGGTAATGCAAAATTGATGAAGACCATAATGAACATAGGTAAAGCATAGGTCTCAAAACGCTGCTGGAAATACGTCACCTCTTCAGGGATATTCGAATACCAAATCAACATGAACTGTGAGAACCAGAGATATGTCCAAAGGAAACTTGTTGCGAACATCCATTTACCCATGTCATGGATATGGCTGTCGTTAACAGTAGGCAAAAGTCCTTTGCTTTTCAAATACAAGACTGTAATCAAACTCACAATCATCGCGGTTACCCACATTCCTGAAAACGTGTACCATCCGAACATGGTGCTGAACCAGTGCGTGTCAATACTCATGATCCAATCCCAAGCCAATGTACTAGAGAACACTGCGAAGAATATGAGGAATACAGCACCTCTCTTGTAACTCTTAGTATTGATTGCCGTTCCACCTTCTTGATCTTCTCGCAAAGACTGCTTGCGGAAGAAATTCATGAAGAACAAGAACACTGCGAAATAGACTAAAGTCCTAATCCAGAAAAACGGAACATTCAGGTAAGCTGTCTTTCCTGCAATGATGTAATCATACTTTACGTTTTCAATGGCACCATCAACCAGTTCATTCAGATATTCAGGATGAGCACTGTCTAAAGTTGATGCTATGACATATTCATGTGTAGCCGATTCATCCATCCAGTGATACAGATGATTCATATGGAAAGTAGAGGCCAAGAAAACCAATGTCAAAACTCCTATTCCAAATGGAAGGAAACGGGTCACCGCTTCATAAATCCTTCTTACCATCACGCTCCATGCAGCCTCTGTGGCATATTGTAAGGAGATGAAGAACATGGCTCCAAGTGAAATGAACGTGAAGAACAGCCCATTAATCAGCAGGTTTGCCCAAAACCGATCACTGTCTTGATAAATGTAGCTGACCACAAGCGAAATCACTCCTACCCCTATCATGAGTAGAGAGATTATGCGGGCTCTATTACTTATACTGAACTCCATGCTTAGTGATTTACTTCAGTTTGGTTTGCATCCGCAGCTAGACTAGCAGGGACTTGAGTATATGCAGCCTGGACAGCAGCCCAGTCATATTTTTCATCTCGAAGACTTTGCACGTAATGTACCAGCTCCCAGCGGTCTTCACGGCTAAGTTGCCCTGCGTGTGAACCCATGTTTCCTTTTCCATACATAAGTGTATGGAACATCTTTCCTTGCGTAAGATCAGGAATAGTCTGATATGCAGGAGGAGCAGCAAATTTTCCTTTTTGAACTAGTCCTCCTTGTCCGTTTCCTTTCTCTCCGTGGCAATGGATACAAAATATCTCATACTTCACTTGCGCATGAAGATAAACGTCCTCTGTGAAGGGTATTGGATTCTTCAACCCAGCTCCAGCAGCCTCATATCCTTCAAGGGTATTAGGGTAAGGATATGGGTAATTGAATTGTGCTTTTGATGGATCACCGCTATATGGAATCGTTCCTGTTACAGGAATTTTTGCTGATAAGGTCATAGCTACAGTATCATTGATTCGGTCCTTCATCTCACCATAATCCACGTACTCTTCAATTGCTGGTGAGCGATACATGTCAGGCATGTACTCAATCCCTGGGCTAAGGGGGTCGTTATTACAGGATCCCATCAATAGTACCAATCCGGTCGAGAGAAGTAAGATCCGCAGGCTATGCTTTGGCGTATTCATGTTCGCTGATCAGTATTTCTTGTGATTCAATTCGAAGACCTCGGTTCCTTTGATAGCTTCAAGCAATGCATCAGTGGTCATTCCCTGATTATCGTGAGAATCTATTTCTAGTACGAATCTATTGTCAGTAGTCCTTGGATCTGGATTCACTGCAGGCATACCTGGCAATGTTTTGTTCCTGATTAAATAAGTAAGAGCCATGCCATGTGCAGCACAGAAAACCGTGAACTCAAACAAAATAGGCACAAAGGCAGGCATGTTTAAATGATAGGCGAAGTTTGGCTTACCACCTATGTTCATTGGCCAATCATGAATCATGAAATACCAAGTTCCAAGCATAGCCAAGCTTAGACCTCCAAGTCCAAACATAAAGCTTACAATACCCAAACGAGTGCGTGTCACCCCTATTACAGGGTCGATCCCGTGCACTGGGAAAGGGGAATAACAATCTTTTACCTTAATTCCTTTGCCTACCAATTCTTTGGCAGCCTTTAATAAGGTCTGATCATCATCGTACATTGCATATATCACACTGTTCGCCATAGGTCAATGCTTGTTTTTGTGTTCCTCACCACTGACTTTCAAAATACTCTTAAGCTCATTCAGAGCGAGTACTGGGAAGAATCGTGCAAAGAGTAAGAACAAAGTGAAGAAGATACCGATTGTCCCAATGAACACTCCGATATCAACAAAAGTAGGGTGGAACATGCTCCAACTAGATGGAACATAATCCCTATGAAGTGAAGTCACGATAATTACAAATCGCTCGAACCACATCCCGATATTGACAATTATAGACATCACGAAAGTGAAACCAAGACTTCGTCTCCATTTCTTCACCCAGAAAAGTTGTGGAGAAATTACATTACAAGTCATCATAGCCCAATACGCCCATAGGTAAGGTCCAGAGAATCTATTAATGAAGGCATAAGATTCATATTCCACACCTGAATACCATGACATAAACAGCTCAGTGATATATGCCACACCTACAATGGATCCAGTAACGATAATTACGATATTCATATATTCCACGTGCTTGATGGTCACGTAGTTCTCTAATCTCATGGTCTTTCTCATGATAAGCATGAGGGTCTGTACCATGGCGAATCCTGAGAATACCGCTCCTGATACGAAGTACGGAGGGAAGATAGTTGTGTGCCAACCTGGGATGACCGAGGTAGCAAAGTCCATGGATACAATGGAGTGTACAGAGAATACAAGTGGTGTTGCAATACCGGCAAGAACCAAGGAGACTTCCTCAAAACGAGTCCAGTTCTTAGCCTTTCCACTCCATCCGAAGCTCAATATGCCGTAAACTTTCTTAGCCACTGGAGTTTTAATCCTATCTCTGATGGTAGCAAAGTCAGGAATCAGACCTATGTACCAGAACACTAATGAAACTGAGAAATAAGTTGAGATTGCGAATACGTCCCACAGAAGTGGTGAGTTGAAATTTACCCAAAGAGATCCAAACTGATTAGGCAAAGGGAACACGAAGTATCCAAGCCAAAGTCTTCCCATGTGTATACCTGGGAACATAGCAGCCATGATTACAGCGAAGATTGTCATTGCCTCAGCAGAACGGTTAATTGCCATTCTCCAACGTTGACGAAAAAGCAATAATACAGCAGAAATCAAGGTTCCTGCGTGTCCGATTCCTACCCACCAAACGAAATTAGTGATATCCCAAGCCCAACCAACAGTCTTGTTTAATCCCCAAGTTCCGATACCGGTTCCTATCAGATACAAGATACATCCTATACCCCAGAGCGCGATTAGCGCAGAGATGGTGATGGCGATATACCAACCTTTAGGAGCCTTGTTCTCAATAGGCCCAACAACATCAGCTGTGATGTCGCCATACGACTTATTACCTAGAATGAGCGGTTCCCTTATTGAAGCTTCTTTGAACATCTGATCTCGTTTATGCTAGAGTTTCTTCGCGGTTCCTTACTTTGACCATATAGTTGATACTTGGCTGTGTACCTACTTCTTCAAGCGCCAAATAGGCTCTCTTGTCATTTCTTAAGCCATGTACTTTGGATCCTGTGTCATTGATGTCACCGAATGTGATGCAATTATTAGGACACGCCTCAGAACATGCAGTTTCTATGCTTCCGTCAGCTACCGGAATACCCTTTATCTTAGAATCAAGTTTTCCTGCTTGGATACGTTGCACACACATGCTGCACTTCTCCATTACTCCTCTTGAACGCACTGTTACATCAGGATTCAAGACCATACGGCCCATCATATCCTGTGAAGGATTCACTTCGCTAAACTTGGCATACGCCTTATAGTTAAACCAGTTGAACCTTCTTACTTTATATGGGCAGTTGTTAGCACAGTAACGAGTTCCGATACAACGGTTATAGGTCATCTGATTTAGACCTTCGCTTGAGTGAGTAGTTGCAGCAACTGGACAAACTGTCTCGCATGGTGCGTGGTTACAGTGCTGGCACATCATAGGCATATGCACTACAGATGGATTCTCTGAAGGAATCTCCATCTTGCTGTACATATCGATAGTTCCTATACCTTCTGCTTCTCCCTTCTCTTTGGTCATGTCAGAAGTGAAATAACGATCGATACGCAACCAGTGCATATCACGTGACCTTCTCACTTCATCCTTACCTACTACAGGTACATTATTCTCAGAGTGACATGCAGTGATGCAGGCACCGCAACCTAAACAGCTGCTTAAGTCAATGCTTAATCCCCACCAATGTCCAATTCCTTCTACAGGATGCGGATCCCATAAATCTACTTCTTTAATAGGCTTGTCAACCACTTCATGATGCTCGTGCATCTTCAGAGTGTGTGGCCTGTTATAGTCATTCTGCTCTCCGTTCTTAAAGGTTCCAAGAACTGTTTCTTTTAATACCGACTCTCTGTCCATAATGGTATGGTGAGTCTGGGTACTTGCAATAGCGTATTCTTCTCCTGTTCCGGTCACAGTGGCGCCAGAAAGTGTATAGCTAGCCATTCCATTGACCATAGCTACAAGCGCATAGGCGTTTGCTCCAATAGGCTTCTTGTTTCCTGAGTCGTCAAGGTCATATCCTCCGTATTCCTTAGTCTGGAATGCGGCATTACCGATATGCTCTCCATTTGCACCACGACCATATCCTAGTGCTATGCCAACAGTTCCTGCTTTCTGTCCAGGAACTGGAACTACAGGTAGAGTTACTTTCTTTCCATTCACCTCAACTGTCGCTACTGAAGCTGGAGTCTCTTGCGCCATGTATAGCGTGAAGCCCATCTCTTTTGCTTGAGCGGGAGACATGGTGATGTAGTTATCCCAACACACTTTAGTTATCGGGTCAGGAAGTTCTTGCAGCCATGGATTGGTAGCTTGGGCTCCTGTTCCTATTCCCTGCTTGGTATATAGAACAACTTCAATTCCTGAAGCAGATGAAGCGGTTTTTTCTACAGCTGCAATGGAAGTAGAAACGCTTCCTGAAGTATTAGTAGGAGCAGCAGCAGTTACTTCTTGAGTAGCACTTTTAACAGTTACAGGCGCAGCAACTACTGGCGCTTGCAGACCCATGTCTACCGACCCATTATGCAATGCGTTATTCCAGAATGCTGTTGCATCTCCTTGCGCCATGCCAGCCCAAGTAGATTTGATGAAATCATAATAGGTTCCTCCTTTAGCAGACATTGCAAGCAAAGTACCTTGGTACTGACGCGTGTCATATAAAGGTTGAATGCAAGGTTGTGACAATGCATAATGTCCTGAGACTACATGATGGTCGTTCCAAGATTCTAACGCGTGATTGCTAGGCATGATGTACGCACACAGGCTAGCGGTTTCGTCAGCATGAGAGGAGAAAGAGAAGCTATTCGTCACTTTGCCTAATCCTGTCTTGAACTCTTCAGCCATAGGGCTATCGTATGCAGGATTCACTCCATGCATCATAAGCACATCGACTGCACCCGAATTCATTTTACTCACTAAAGAAGCAAATGCGGTTCCGTCACCGACAGCCAGTTGAACTGTCTTGTCCTTCTGAATTGTATTACCTATGTTGCCAAGGGCTTCATTGATGGCTACTGCGATGTTCTGGCAATGGATATCATTATTACCGCAGATTACAAGGGATTCACCAGGTACAGCTTTCAATGCTTCGGCAGCCCCTTTGGTTATGTTAGATGTTGCATTGGATGAACCTTGACCCGTGATATGATTATAGATGCTGGCTAATACCAGTCCTTCTTCAGAGGGCTTTATAGCCCTTCTCACGTCAGCATTGCTTCCTGCGAGGCTCATGATGCTCTCGAATTGGAAATGCTTTGACATCCATTTCCCTTCTGGTTTCCTAGCCGAACCATAGGCGGTAGTGTATTGAGCTGAAAGAGGAAAATCGTTCATGAAATCAGCAGCTACGCAGACCACTACTTTTGCAGATTTGAAATCCAAGTATGGTGTACCGTTAGCAGTTCCATAAGCCTGGCTCATCGCCTCGAAAGAAACTGGAGCATAAGGAACATGAGAAATATTAGCTGAAGGATAGTTCGCTTTAAGCTCAGCGATGACATTCAAAGTAGAAGGGCTAGCGATAGGCTCAGTCAAGAGCACAACCTCAGCTGATGCAGCATTCGCATCGATCAAAGCTTTCTTTATGGCTTCATCAGCAGAAGCCCAAGTAGTAGACTCGCTCCCTTTTCTAGGGCCAGTCAATCTTGTGCTGTCATAAAGTGAAAGAACAGATGCGTTAATCCTCGCGTTCAATGAACCGTGACCATGGTCCTTATTGCCTTTGATATAGATAGGACGACCTTCACGTGTCTTTACTAGGATGGAGCCATAATCGAATCCATCATGAAAAGTACTCGCATAATAGGTAGGCATACCTGGAGTCACTTGCTCAGGCTTGATTACATATGGAATAGCTCGAACCACTGGGGTTTCACATGCAGCCAAGGTGGCTGCACCAACGCTGAATCCAAGGAATTTCAAGAAATCCCTGCGTCCAGAGCTTAAGTCAGCTTGAGCTGCTCCAGCTACAAATTCTTCAACGGGTAATTCGGTCTTGAATTCCTTTGCACTTGAATCCATGAACTCCTTGGTTCCATGGAGTTCTTCCATGCCCGTCCAATATCTTTTCTCAGTTCCCATGTTCGTTCTGATTCTCGTTCAATAGTGGCACTTAGCACATTCCCAACCACCCAGTTCTTTCGCAGTTATGGTACCATCTTCTAAATATTCCTTGAGCAACTCCACACCTTGATCGCTGTTCTTTAAGCGAGCGTGAATCTCATCGTAATAGCCATTGTCGGCCATTTGTACTTGTGTTTCGTTGTGGCAATTGATACACCAACCCATGGTCAATGAATTCACTTGCTCCACTACTTCCATTTCTTTGACATCACCGTGGCAGGTCTCACATTCTATCTGCCCTACTTTCACGTGTTGGGCGTGATTGAAGTACACGTGATCAGGAAGGTCATGAACCTTTATCCATTGTATAGGCTTAGTCAGTCCAGTGTATTCCTTGTTCTCATCATCCCAGCCAATGGCCTCATAGATTTTCGCAATCTCAGTCTTTCCGTAGACAGGTCCTTCGTTAATGTATTTATGACAGTTCATGCATACGTTCGCTGAAGGGATTAACGGGGTCTTGGATGACTCAGCTGAAGAGTGACAATATTGACATTCTATCTCATTTGCACCAGCGTGTAATTGGTGAGAGAATTTGATGGGTTGCTCAGGGCGGTAGTTGTTCTCTACGGTCTCACCTCCATAAACTCCAATACGTGCCGCCCAATCCCATGCAGTAACTAGGATGAGGATAGTAAGGAAGATGGCGATAATATTAACCAGAGCCAAGTTGTTTCCAGCCCATGATTTAAACGCATCGAAATATCCTATGTCTTGAGGTTCTTCACCGTCCTTGATTGATTGAGCAACTTGTAATTGACGCTTAACTCCAGAAAGGGAGAAGATTACTGCTAAGAAGGCAAATGCAAAGACTAGCCACCAAACCCATGACATGCCTTCTTCAGCTACTTCAACTCCTCCGCTTGAAGTTGGTTCTAAGATCGTGGCCACTGGCGGCTTATACTCAGCAATGTAGGTAAGTATATCATCTATTTCAACATCGGTAACGTTCTGTGCTGCCATCAGCCCAAACTTGGCTTTCCACTTACCAACTAGTGCAGCTACATAAGGATTACCCGTTGCGATAGCTGCATTCGGATTCTTAATCCAAGTATACAGCAAGGCTTCATTTCCTTTCCAACGTTCTTGCACACCAGCGAGACCTGGAGCAGCGTTAACTTCATCGGTAGGCTTATGGCAGGAGGCACACTTGGCAACGAAAATGGATTCACCATTGGCGTAATCGCCAGCGTGTGAAGCCATAGAAACAAGTATGAGCGCAAGAAAGCTTAGAAACCGAAGCAGGGAGGATGTACTCCTAGGGTTGTGGTTCATAGGTTGCGTAGTTTTTACACTCTTCCTCCGATTATCGGAAGTAGAATATCGGCCGCAAAATTATACAAAGTGCCCTCATTCGGAGTGTAACTGCGCTATAAGGATGGATTGACACCCTAATTTAAAATGATTCTAAATAAGACCCTGTTGGCTATTGTTAAGCACTACGTCTTGAACCTGCTGGAAGTTAGTGCATTAAGAGTTGAACTATATCTGCTTGCTCAAGAGAAGATCCTACCTTTGGAGCGATTTTTGAAAAACGAAAGATCTATGCGTAATCTCATTTTCTTATTCATTGTTCAGCTTTTTTTAACCTCTGGGCTCTTTGCTCAAAAAGAAGAGATCAGAAGACCTGGTGCTAATTTTAATCGAGTGGATGCTGAAATGAACAAAGACAGCAATGTCGTATACGAGAAAGGAGAAATCACCTATGTACAGGAAGAGCGAATTAGCATCTTGGATGAATATATGAAGGCTCATCCGCTTAAGCACGATGGCTATAGAGTGCAGCTTGTCTTTGGTTCAAGAGAGGAAGTCTCTAATGCCAAATCACGCTTCCTAGTGCGGTGGGAACATAGAGCTTATGAAAGCTATCTGCAGCCCAATTTCAGACTTAGGATTGGGGATTTCATGAGCCGTTTTGAAGCAGAACGCATATTGGCTGAGCTTAAGCCTCACTTTCCAGGAGCCTACATCGTTCCGGACAAGATAGAGGTGCCAAAGGCTTTTCGCTAAAACAAAATCTTTCAACAGCTTCCGAGTCCATGGGGATAATTTGAATGCATTCCAGCAAGGGATACACTATCTTTGTGCCATAGGAAATTAGAATGAGTGATTCGATCAAGCACGAGTGCGGTATAGCACTGCTTAGACTTAAGAAACCCCTTCATTTTTACGCGGAGAAATACGGCTCGCCATTTTATGGCTTGAAAAAGATGTATCTCCTGATGGAAAAACAGCACAACCGCGGTCAAGATGGCGCGGGAATAGCTAACATAAAATTAGACACGCCTCCAGGATCTCGCTATATCAGCAGGAAAAGATCAGTGAACCAGCGCCCGCTCAAAGAAATTTTCGATAGTATCAATTCGCGCTTCGAAGAATTGATTCGTGAAAATCCCATTGAATCCAAAGACCCATATTGGCTTAAAGCAAATGCTCCTTTTTCAGGAGAGCTTTTTCTCGGGCATCTGAGATATGGCACTCATGGCAAAAATAATATAGAAAATTGCCATCCATTTCTGCGCTTGAATAACTGGAAGACAAGGAACCTAGTTTTGGCAGGAAATTTCAATCTGACCAATGTGGACGAGCTCTTCAATATCTTAGTAGATATAGGTCAGCACCCTAAAGAACGCACTGATACCGTCACCGTGATGGAGAAAATCGGACATTTCTTGGACATAGAAAACCAAGAACTTTTTGATCAATTCAAGGAACAAGGACATTCGAACAAAGAAATCTCAGATATGATTGCTCAGCAAATGAGCCTTCAAAATATCCTTGAAAATTCTTCCATGGATTTTGATGGCGGATATGTCATGGCAGGAATGATAGGTCATGGTGATGCTTTTGTCTTGAGAGATCCTAATGGAATACGCCCATGTTATCATTATGAGGACGATGAGATAATCGTAGTTGCTTCTGAGCGACCTGCTATACAGACGGCTTTCAATGTTCCTTTTGAAAAGGTATATGAGTTAGAACCTGGAAATGC
>CALFHF010000095.1 GCA_937875855.1 uncultured Flavobacteriales bacterium | reverse complement strand
ATTCGAAAAAGAATTTGCGAGCTATTGCGGCAGCAGTCATTGCATAGGTGTGGCCAATGGGCTAGATGCTCTTATCCTGATTTTGGAAGCGTATAAGCACATGGGCATCATGAAGGAAGGGGATGAAGTCATCGTCCCTTGCAATACATACATAGCGAGCATATTGGCCATCAGCAAAGCGGGTCTTATTCCCATCTTGGTAGAGCCACATCCCGACACCTTCAACCTGGACCCGCATAAAGCGAAAGAAGCGATTACCAAGAAGACCAAGGCTATCTTGCAGGTGCACCTCTATGGCCAGATGAGCCATGTAAAGGAGATGCGCGAGCTATGTGATTCCAATGGATTGAAATTGATAGAAGATGCTGCGCAGTCGCATGGTGCGGTGCATGAAGGGAAAAAGGCAGGCGCCTGGGGAGATGCCGCAGGATTCAGCTTCTATCCCGGTAAGAACCTCGGGGCCTTAGGCGATGCTGGAGCTGTAACTACGAATGACCAAGATCTGGCTGACATAGTGAGGCATATGGCCAACTATGGCAGTGAGAAAAAGTACTTCAACCGTTTCAAAGGCGTCAATAGCAGATTGGATGAACTACAAGCGGCTTTTCTTAATGTGAAGCTGAAAAGGCTCGATACAGATACCGCGCAGCGAAGAGAGCTTGCCAAGATCTATGACAAGGGAATAGTCAACCCCATGATCCAATTACCCACTTGGGAAAGTAAGGGCTTTGCCCATGTCTTTCATTTATACGTGGTTCGTTGTTCGAAGCGCGATGAATTGCAGCAATATCTTATGGATAATGGAATCCAGACCGTCATTCATTATCCCATACCCCCCCACAAGCAAGAAGCCTATGCCGAGTGGAATGACTTGAGTTTCCCACTGACTGAGAGGATTCATGCGGAAGTTCTCAGCCTTCCCATGAGTCCGGTGTTGTCTGTTCAGCAAGCCGATTTCATCATACAGAAGATCAATGAATTTGAATAATTGCCATGGACCCCATGGTATACTCATAGCTTAAGTAGATATGAATAATACTTCCGTAGATAAGCTTGCGCTGGCGCAGTTCATTTATTCCATAAGAAAGAAGGATTTCTTGTCTGTAGCGGATGATTTGGATGACAGTGGTTTTTTAAAAGGAGTAGATAATCTGATGGGGCATTTTTCCGAAAATTATCATGGACTTCTGTGTGACCTGGACCTTGAAAATCGAATTGAGGAAAGATTCTTTCCTGAACAGCATGCTCCAAAACCAAGATCTATTAAGCGGGTAATGCACGTGGCTTCATTGATCTACGATACAGGTGGACATACCAAAGTCATCAAAGAATGGCTGACAGATGATGTTCATTCAGTAGGTCTCGTAGTTACGCGACAGAATGACCTCGAAATCCAACAATTAGAATTGAATGAGTTGAAAGATTCTAAAGTTGCTGGGCTAGGAGAACTCGCACATATTGATAAAGTAAAAGAACTTGCCCGCTTGTATACCGAATGGGATTGCGATCTTATGATA
>CALFHF010000094.1 GCA_937875855.1 uncultured Flavobacteriales bacterium | reverse complement strand
GCTAGGTGCTGCCTTTGTACTTCCAAGAAGTCCTAAGCCAAGAGCGGCCATTGAACTGTTCTTTAGGAATTGTCTTCTATCTTTCTGTTCCATAGGACTGAGGTTATTCTGTGTAAGGTATGGAGAATCAGACAAATACTGTGCCTCAAACGGTACACAGAAAGATGGAAAAAGGTAATATAGAAAACAGGAATTGATCAAGAGAGACTAAGCCATCCACTGTTTTACATGAATGGCATTTGGGATAGACAGCTTATATATACTTTCAGACCATGTTATATGAGAACCTAGAGATAAAGTCAGAGGAGCTTCCTAATTTGCTTTCATTGGAGTTCGAGTCTCATCCTCGAAGGTATTTGAGATTCAGGCTTTGGTCTTGGACGATCTTCTTTCTTATCCTCTTAGTGCCAGTCATCGTCCTTACAATCGCTGCAGTGCCGGTGGTGAATTACATTGCTGCAGGGCTATGGATTATGGTAGTAGGCTTCGCATTGATTGCCGAATTCCAGTCTTTTCCGCGCAGAGGTTACTTGCTTCGAGAGCGCGATATTAGCTACCGAAAAGGCTGGATATATAGAGAGTCCATCAGCATTCCTTATAACAGAATCCAACATAGTGAAGTCTCACAAGGCCCTATGGAGAGAGCTATGAAATTATCTACGCTAAAAGTGTTCACAGCAGGAGGTTCAGGTTCTGACCTTTCCATTCATGGGCTGGAACCTGATCAGGCTGAGCGACTAAAAACATGGATTACAGAGAAGACCTCACAGCATGTCTGAGACTAATTTTAGTATACCCAGAAGGCAAGCTCCCATTGGAGTAGTCATCTTGTTTGCTGAGAATATCAGGAAGCTTATTCAGATTGTTGCTGCCTTGGTATTTGCCACATTGTATATGGAAGATTTTCCAATTAGCACTGGAGGACTTGTAGGCATTGGAGCATGTATAATGGCCGTATTTACCTTTTTCCAATACATGCGATTTACCTTCCATGTGAAGGGAGAGGAGTTGATTCTGGAGAAGGGAGTTTTTCATAGGGAGAGATTGAGTATTCCTTTTGACAGGATACAAACTGTTCATCTCAGTCAGAATATCATTCAGCAGATCGTTCAAGTGACTGGATTGAAGATAGACACAGCTGGATCAGGAAAAGAAGAATTGAAAATCTCAGCACTTAGCTATGCTGATGCCAAAGCTCTTCAGCTTGTGCTGCAGAAGGATCAGGTTGTTCAAGAGCAAAGTGTTGGGCATCAAGGGGAAGAAACGCCAGCTGCACAAGATGTAAAAGAGGAGCGAACAATATTGGTAAAGCTCTCCTTTGCTCAGTTGGTTTTAGTGGGATTAACAGAAAATCACATACGATCAGGATTGATTGCTATAGGGGTGCTTTGGGGTTACTATTTCCAGCTTAAAGATCTTATGGATGGGCCGTTGAAAGACAGCACAGATTTTGACCCCAATGAAATGGAAAGTCTTATTACTACAGCCAGTTTTGGTTTTATAATGGTTCTATTTTTAGTAGTCTTGTTCTTGATTGCTTCCGTCCTGGTGTCTATGGTCAGAACTATTTTGAAGGATTTTAATCTAGAAGCTTCGCTTGGCAAGATGAACCTGAAGGTGAGCTCGGGTTTGTTAAAACGCAATGAGTATAGCATTCCATTGAGCAAGATTCAAATGATGAAATGGCAAGGAAATTTCTTGAGAAACATTCCAGGATTTGAGTCGGTGATTATCAAGCAAAGCAGCAGTAGAGAGTCAGAGAAAAAACAGAGAGTAGAGATACCCGCGTGCTTCCCTGAGCAGACCTTGAAACTCGAAAATGAATTATTCAAAGGACTAAATGAAAATGAATTATTCGGCTATAGTCCGCATAGCTACTTTGTCTTTTTTCTATCGATGATTTACAGTGTGATTGCTCTTGTCCCTGCAGTCCTACTTTATCTTGGAACAAAACATTATGGTGTTCTCATAGGCTATGTGGTTTTTGTATTAATCATCTCTGTTTGGGTGCGTAAATATGTAGATACAATATCGCTTAAGACCAATGGTGAAGTCATTCAATACAGCAGTGGTTGGTTGTTTACTCAGCGCACTTTGCTCATGCTATACAAAGTTCAATCCGTGAAAATGTCCCAATCTATTTTTCAAGAAAAGCGAGGCACAGCTCACCTCACGCTGTTCACAGCTGGAGGTCCCTTGAGACTCAGGTTTTTACCTGAAGAGCTTGCACAACAGCTCTATGATTACTTCTTGTATAAAGTCGAAACGAGTGATCAGAGTTGGATGTGACCGAACCAAGATTATTCAGTGCTTTAAGAAGAGGTTAGGAGAGTCTTGGGGCGCTTGAATCCTAGAAGAACAGCTCCGTTTAACTAAGGTGAGCACAGCATTCAATTCCCTACCTTTAGCCCTAGAAGAAACCTATGTTGATGGAGACCCCAGCCCCTTATAAACCTAAGAATAAGATACGTATCGTAACGGCCGCTAGCCTTTTTGATGGTCATGATGCCGCTATCAATATTATGCGTAGAATCATCCAATCTACGGGTGCCGAGGTGATTCATCTGGGTCATGACCGTTCTGTTCAAGAAGTAGTGGAATGTGCCATCCAAGAAGATGCGAATGCCATCGCTATGACCAGTTATCAAGGGGGTCATAACGAGTACTTGAAATACATGTATGACTTGCTTAAGGAAAAAGGCCGGAGTGACATCAAGATTTTTGCTGGGGGAGGAGGAACTATCCTTCCATCAGAGATAGCAGATCTACAGGCATATGGAATTACTCGTATTTATCATCCAGATGATGGTCGTTCCATGGGCTTACAAGGGATGATCAATGACCTTATGCAGAAGTCTGATTTTGCAATAGGTGAGCATTTAAATGGAGAGGTAAATCACCTGGTCAAGAAAGATCAAGGAAGCATTGCCAGACTGATTTCAGCGGCCGAAAATTTCCCAGAGCAAAACAAGGAAGTTCTTAAAAGCATTGCTAATCAAGCTGAGAAACTTGCAACGCCAATTCTTGGAATAACTGGAACAGGAGGAGCGGGAAAGTCTTCTCTTGTTGATGAATTGGTCAGAAGATTCTTGGCTGATTTTCCTGAGAAAACCATTGGAATAGTTTCAGTTGATCCTTCGAAAAGAAAAACTGGCGGAGCGCTTCTTGGAGATCGCATACGCATGAACAGCATTTTTAGTCCGCGTGTTTTCATGCGCTCACTTGCCACGAGACAGAGTAATCTGGCGATGAGTAAGTACGTAAAAGAGGCCGTAGATATCCTGAAAGTTGCAGCATATGATCTGATCATTCTGGAGACTTCAGGAATAGGGCAAAGCGATACGGAGATTATAGACCACAGCGATGTGAGTTTATATGTAATGACACCTGAATATGGTGCTGCGTCTCAGTTAGAGAAAATTGATATGCTCGACTTCGCTGATATTATTGCGCTGAATAAATTTGACAAGCGAGGTGCCTTGGATGCTATTCGTGATGTGAAAAAACAATACCGCAGAAACCATCAACTCTGGGAAGCTGATGAGAAAGATATTCCAGTTTTTGGAAGTATCGCTTCGCAGTTTAATGACCCCGGAATGAATGCGCTATATAAAGCAGTAATCCAGAAAATTTCAGAGGTTAAACCAGAAGCTAATCTGAAAAGCACTTTCACTTCGCATGATGAAGTATCTGAGAAAATCTATGTCATTCCGCCCAAGCGTGTGCGTTATCTAAGTGAGATTGCAGAGACCATCAGAGGCTATAACAAGAGGGTAGAACAGCAAGCTGATGTAGCTCAGAAGCTATATGCATTGAAAGAATCTCAAGTATTAGTAGATGAAAAGACCATGCAGATTCTGCAAGCTCGCTATGATGAGTTAATCAAGGAGTTCGACCCAAAAAATTTGGAGATCTTGGATGCTTGGGAGAAGAAAGTGAAGACCTATAAAGATGAGGTATATGCGTTCCAAGTGCGTAACAAAACATTAGAGATTAAAACGCATACCGAGTCGCTTTCACATCTTCAGATTCCTAAGATTTCTATGCCCAAGTATAAGGGGTGGGGTGATATTTTGAAATGGAGTCTACAGGAAAATGTTCCAGGTGAATTTCCTTTTGCTGCAGGTGTATTTCCATTCAAAAGAGAAGGTGAAGATCCTACACGTATGTTCGCAGGAGAAGGGGGTCCTGAGCGCACGAACAAACGGTTTCACTACGTGAGTTTGGGCCTTCCTGCTAAGAGATTAAGCACAGCATTTGACTCTGTGACTTTGTATGGAAGAGATCCTGGAACGAGACCTGATATTTATGGAAAGATTGGTAATGCTGGAGTGAGTATTTGTTGTCTAGATGATGCCAAGAAATTGTATTCCGGATTTGACCTTTGTGATCCGCGTACTTCTGTCTCCATGACCATCAATGGTCCCGCACCTATGTTACTTGGATTCTTCATGAATGCAGCCATAGATCAGACCTGTGAGAAGTATATCCACGAGCATAAGTTAGAGAAGGAAGTTGAAGCGAAAATCAATGCTATCTACAAAGAAAAAGGAACGAAACGTCCTCAGTACAACACAGAAAAATTACCAGAAGGAAACAATGGATTAGGGCTTTTCTTGTTAGGTGTAACAGGAGATCAAGTGCTACCTACTCAAGTGTATGAGGAGTGTAAGCGCTTCGCCTTGGCGAATGTCAGAGGAACCGTTCAGGCAGATATTTTGAAAGAAGATCAAGCGCAGAACACCTGCATCTTCTCCACTGAATTTGCGTTGAGATTAATGGGTGATGTACAGTCCTATTTCATTGATAATAAGGTGAGGAATTTCTATTCAGTGAGTATCTCCGGTTATCATATTGCAGAGGCCGGAGCAAATCCTATTTCTCAATTAGCCTTCACA
>CALFHF010000093.1 GCA_937875855.1 uncultured Flavobacteriales bacterium | reverse complement strand
ATTGTTTTCTTTGAGCCATAACCTGAGAAGGCCCGAAAGTATGAAAAAGAAGCTCCTTTTACTCGCATGCATCATATGGACGCTAAACGATATTAACGCACAAGAAGACAGGAATTTGCGCTTTGCTTTTGCTGTTCAACCCTCTGTTTCTTGGATTAAACCAGACATAGCCTCGCTAGAACGAGAAGGGAACCGCATAGGATTCGCTTATGGTGTACTCTCAGACATACGCCTTGGAAGCAGCCCTAACTACTGGTTCTCTACAGGAATTATGGTCAATAGCCAAGGAGGAACATTATTGAACACTAAGTACCATGATGAGAAAACCTTGTCGTCAGATGAAACTACTCTTTATCCAACGTTTGCAATAGCTACGGAGAAGTACAAGCTACAGTACATTGACATTCCATTGACTCTTAAACTGAAGACCAATGAGATAGGCTATATGACCTATTATGGTCAATTCGGTATGGATTTAGGATTCAATATCAAAGCCAGAAAAGATGTGGAATATCACTTCTCTGACAATATTGACAGAACGATTGATGATGAAAACATCTCGGATGAGACTCGTTTATTCCGCGCAGCCCTTCAAATAGGTCTTGGTGGAGAGTATAATATCAGCGGAAGCACTTCTATTTTAGCTGGAATTGTATGGAATAATGGATTGAATAGTGTTATTGGTAGTAACTATTTCGATGAAGATGATACTGGTAAACCCATCGTCTCTAGCGAAAATAAATTGGAGGAAGGCGCTAAGATCAAAGCGATAAGCAATTACATTGGTCTGACCTTAGGTGTATTCTTCTAAGAAGACCTAAATCAGAAAAAAATGAATGAGCCTTTCCTTTTGGAGTGGCTCATTTTTACTTTTATACCATTATGAAGAACCTGAAGAAGAAAGAGACTATAGCACATATTACGCACTGGCTCAAGGAGTATTGCGAGAAGGCAGGCTTAAAAGGATTCGTAGTGGGTGTGTCAGGCGGCATAGATTCAGCACTCTCATCTACCTTATGTGCTGAGACAGGGCTTGAGACTATTGTACTCAACATGCCTATTTACCAAGCGCTGAATCAGCGCGCCAGATCTAATAAACACATAGATTGGCTCATGGATACATATCCCAATGTAAAAGGACAGACCGTAGATCTCACACCCATCTTTAAAAGCATGGAAGAGCATTTCCCTACTGATGTTCAAGATGACTTAAGCATGGCCAATGCGCGTGCACGCCTGCGCATGACCACGCTCTACACCTTTGCGGGACATGAAAAGATGCTGGTGGCAGGAACTGGAAATAAAGTAGAAGACTTTGGGGTGGGATTCTATACGAAGTATGGAGATGGAGGCGTAGACCTCTCTCCCATAGCCGACCTCTATAAATCAGAAGTCTATGCGCTTTCCAGAGAGCTAGGCGTGATAGAAGAAATTCTACAAGCCGCCCCTACTGATGGATTATGGGGAGATGACCGTACAGATGAAGATCAGATAGGCGCAAGCTATGACGAACTAGAATGGGCTATGGAACACTTGAAAGCGGGTGGTAGCGAAAAAGGATTGGACGCTCGCCAGCAGGTGGTCCTCAAACTCTACCAGCGCATGAATCGCATAAACCAACATAAGATGGTTCCGATTCCCGTGTGCGAGATTCCGGAGAAGTGTAGGGAGTGAAAGGAGGGCCATTCCAGATTCAAAGTTCAAGGTTAGCAGGCTGAGCTCCCTTCGGTCGGTTCAAGGTTCCTACAGCGATAATCTTGAATCTGCAATCTTGAATCTTGAATCCTCCCCCCCTGGCCTATACACTCTCCTCATCACTACTCAATATGGAGCGGTATATTCGGGGAAGGTGATTATAGAATAGACGGTCTCAAACTCACCCCGACCTCCTTTCAGTCGGTCACCCCTCTCTTCAAAAAGCGATGTACTGAGCGAGCCGAAGTAAGAGGGGCCAGGGGTGAGTTGGGAATAATCACTCAGGAGCTATCCTAACCACCAAACCTTCCAAGGCTTCAGAAATAGGAATCTGGCAGCCAAGTCGACTGTTATTTTCTACGTGCCAAGCCTCATCCAGCATAGCTTGTTCCGCATCATTACGTGAGAGCAGGTCATGGTCACTTTCAATATAAATCTGGCAGGAAGCGCATAAGGCCATACCTCCGCATGTGCCTTCAACGGGGAGCTCCATGGCTTTGCAAAGCTCCATCAGGTTCATGCCAATTCCCAGCGGAGCATCTATTTCATGGGAAAGACCCTCGCGATCTATTACTGTGATATGAACTTCTTCTTTGGACATCTTAGCGAATGGAATTAGAAACCATGGATTCCTTGCACCGTGGTGTACTTCAGCACATTTTTCTTATCAGGGTGAATGCGCTTGAAAGCTGATTGCACCATGATGGTCCCTTCATGAAAACCACAGAGTATGAGTTTTAGCTTTCCTTCGTAGGTATTCACATCGCCTATGGCGTAAATGCCCGGTCTATTGGTACTATAATCGACTGTATCTACTTTGATGGCGTTCTTTTCTATCTCCAAATCCCATTCGGCTATCGGGCCTAGTTTAGGCGTAAGTCCGAAGAGAGGGATCCAATGGTCTGTTTCCAAACTCGTCTCCTCTCCTTCCTTATTCTTCATTGTTACCTGCTCGAGTTTCCCGTTTCCAGAAAGCCCTACAACATCGGTATCTAAAATCAACTTAATCTTCCCTGATTCCGCCATATCAATCACCTTCTGTACTGAATCAGGATGTGCTCTGAAACTCTGACTGCGATGTACCAAGGTCACCTCCTTGGCAACTCCATTGGCTAAGAAATAAGTCCAATCCAAAGCTGAATCTCCGCCTCCGCTGACGACCACCTTCTTATCACGGTAGAATTCAGGATCGCGTACAATGTACTCCACACCTTTATCCTCGAAATCTTGAAGCTCGGTTATTGGCGGTTTTCTGGGAGAGAACACGCCTAATCCTCCAGCGATTACTACAACAGGGGCTCTGTGTTTGGTTCCTTTATCCGTAGTGACCACGTATCCACCACCTCCATCTTCCACAATAGTTTCTGCGCTTTCTCCCAGCGTGAAGCCGGGCTTGAAAGGAGATGCTTGCTTCATCAAATTATCTACGAGCTCTCCTGCCAGGATCATAGGGAAGCCTGGAATATCATAGATGGGTTTCTTAGGATAAATCTCAGAACATTGGCCGCCCGGTTGCGGAAGAGAATCTATCAAGTGGCAGTGCAACTTGAGGAGACCTGCTTCGAAGACGGTGAATAGTCCCACAGGGCCAGCTCCGATTATAAGGATATCAGTACGTATCATGAGTATAATTACGCGGCAAAAGTAGGATTATTGAAAGCTTAGGAAGAGTCCTTTGACCTGAGCTATATCAGCTGACGTGATGAGAATAGTCTGAATGGAATGGGTTCAAAGATCTACCGTCTCTACCTTTCTTACTTCAGGAACTACATTCTTGATGCGCTCTTCTACACCGGCCTTCAAGGTCATAGTGCTCATGGAACAGCTTTTACACGCTCCGTGTAAAGCCACTTTGACCACCATATCATCTGTCAATTCAACGAAGGTGATATCCCCCTCATCTTTTTTCAAAAATGGACGAAGGCCAGCCAAAGCATCTTCAATAAGGGCGATCCTGTCTTTCTTCTTCATTTTCTTGTAATCTGGACTACTTCACTTTTCTCTCCGCTCAGAGAGCTTCTTTCCAATACTCGCTCTACTTCATTGAGCACTTCATCAAGGTATTTCTTTGCTTGTGTATTCTCTTGTAAGATAGCTGGTCTTCCTATATCACCTGCTTCTCGCACACTTTGTATAAGCGGAAGTTTTCCAAGCACCTGTGTGCCCATTTCATCGGCTAAGGTCTGAGCGCCTTCTGACCCAAAGATGTAGTATCTATTCTCAGGCAACTCGGCTGGAGTAAACCAGCTCATATTCTCAATGATTCCAAGAACAGGAACATTAATCTGAGGAAGACGGAACATGGCTACCCCTTTGCGAGCATCCGCCAGCGCTATGTCTTGAGGAGTAGTAACGATGATGGCTCCACTTAAGGGAACAGTTTGAACAGCCGTCAAGTGAATATCACCTGTTCCCGGAGGAAGGTCAATAAACATATAGTCTATCTCACCCCAATGGGTATCCTTAAACATTTGGCGAAGTGCTTTAGTAGCCATAGCACCTCTCCATACAATGGCTTGAGAAGGATCAGCGAAGAAGCCGAT
The DNA here is from genome assembly GCA_937875855.1 of uncultured Flavobacteriales bacterium. Classification (GTDB taxonomy): domain Bacteria; phylum Bacteroidota; class Bacteroidia; order Flavobacteriales_D; family JABDKJ01; genus JABDLZ01. The sequence continues at coordinate 6,865 of CALFHF010000093.1, read as the reverse complement.
GGACATGAGCTTCACTCCGTAAGATTCTACAGGAGTCATCCACTTATGACCATCAATATCCTTAGTCCCAGGCCTTTCGGTAGCGGCATCTAGCATGATCGGCATGGATGGGCCATATATATCTGCATCAACCAGAGCGACCTTATATCCGCGTTGGGCCATTCCTACAGCCAAATTAGCAGTGACGGTAGATTTTCCTACGCCACCTTTTCCTGAAGCTATGGCAACAATGTGCTTTACACCAGGAATTCCAATCGCTGCAGCCTCAGCTACTTTGACTTTGGCTTCCACCTCTACATCTATTGTGCATTTAAGTTCTTTGCCATAGGCTCTTTCAAGGGCAAATTCCACCGCATCTATAAGGCGTTGCTTATGATGCATGGCAGGGTTAGATGTTTTAAGAGTAACAGAGACTGCCCCATCTTCAACTTCTATACGCTCTACCACGCCTGCAGTGACAATATCTTTTCCTGAATCGGGATCTAATACCTGCTTAAGGTTCTCCCTAATCTCAGCTTCATTCATAACACTTCTACCTATATAATTTGGAAAGGCAAATGTATCTATTTGTCAGCGCTACAATTCGCTGGGCATATTAGTACGGAAGAGCAGCAAGCAGGGCACGGAAATTATTAGTTATTTTGGCCAGCCTGAAAAAAAGGGCGATTCCTACTTAAAAGAAAGTGGAATCTCCTAAGATTCAGACAGAACAGGAGAGGTGGCCGAGTGGCTGAAGGCGCACGCTTGGAAAGCGTGTATGCGGGAAACTGCATCAAGGGTTCGAATCCCTTTCTCTCCGCAAGCGATGAACACTCGGCTTATTGACAGGAACAGGCATGAGACTCCGCAGGATCTCAATGACTGTGGAAGGAAAGGAGCCGTTCATCGATTGCTGGTCACCCCCATTTAGGGAAAGACCGCAATGAAAAAAACTTGAAAGCGAAGAGAAACATGACAGCGGTCACTCCCTTTCTCTCCGCAAGCGATGAACACTCGGCTTATTGACAGGAACAGGCATGAGACTCCGCAGGATCTCAATGACTGTGGAAGGAAAGGAGCCGTTCATCGATTGCTGGTCACCCCCATTTAGGGAAAGACCGCAATGAAAAAAACTTGAAAGCGAAGAGAAACATGACAGCGGTCACTCCCTTTCTCTCCGCAAGCGATGATTTTCAATCCTTTGACGAAAATCTTGATTATCAAAGAGAAAATGCGCAGACAAGACTTTGAAAAATAGTGTTAGGAATAGACATAGACGTATGTCATTTTTAGATTTCTATACTTTGATTCAAGACCAATGTGTAATTTTGACGCTAGTCAGTGAAAAAGGACAGTGTCCTTTTAATTAACAAACTAGGCCTCCTGCCTTGCTGAACAGGAAGTTTTGAAAAAAGGAAAAGAGTTGTTTGCTTCGAACCATAAAGGAACGGCAGCTCTGATTTTAGAAAAGGCAATACTTTAACCCACGAACTGAAGTTCAATAGAAAACAGACAAAACAATGAAGAAGATTCTCTCCATTCTGGCCCTTGTAGGACTCGTAATGTTCCTTATGCCTGAAAACGTATTAGCTTTCAATGCAGACCCAGGTCTGATTACAGAAGCTGGTTTTTCACAAGATGAGGCCACAGATGCGGCAGCGGCAACAGCCAGCCCAGGATTCACTCAAGAAATTAAAAGGTTATTTATAGAAGGTGGCCCTTTGTTCATGTCCTTCGTTTTGATTGCTTTAGTATTAGGTCTTGCCCTATGTATTGAGCGTATCATCTATTTGAATATGGCGCAAACCAACACTGACAAGCTTCTTGCAAGTGTTGAAGAGGCACTTAACTCTGGTGGTGTGCCAGCAGCTAAAGAATACCTAAGAAATGCAAAAGGCCCTGTAGCTAGCATCTTCTATCAAGGTCTGGACCGTGCTGATGAAGGATTAGACATGGTAGAAAAATCGGTCATCGGTTATGGTGGAGTGCAAATGGGACTTCTTGAAAAAGGACTTTCATGGATATCCCTTTTCATCGCCTTGGCTCCTATGCTCGGATTCTTGGGAACAGTAATCGGAATGATTGATGCCTTTGATGCAATTCAGGCTTCAAACAATATCTCTCCGGGAATCGTTGCAGGTGGTATTAAGGTGGCATTGATAACTACAGTATCTGGACTTGTAGTAGCTATTATCCTTCAAGTATTTTACAACTATATTCTATCCAAGGTGGACAGTATCACAAACGATATGGAAAATGCTTCCATTTCCTTGATAGATATGTTGGTGAAGCACAAACTCTCTAAATAAGAGTAGCTATGGATATGAAAAAAGTAGCTTTGATAGGAAACGTCCTGAAGGTAATTATCGCAGTAGTGGGCTTATTCCTCTGCGTGAAGATTATCGCTGGTGATGAATCTATAGGCACTATAAGTGCAGCCATTAATATTTCCATGATTGCCTTGGCACTCTGTTGCGTGATAGCACTTGGCTTCGGTCTTGTCTATTTCGCAGAGAACCTCAAGAAAAGCAAGGGCGCATTGTTCATGATTGGTGGATTCGCAGCCATTGCTGGGATAAGCTATTCACTTGCTAAGAGTGAAGTATATCCTGAGTGGGCAGCTGCCGGAGTCACCGAACAAGTGAGCAAGCTTTCAGGAATGGGCATTTATGCAGTCATGCTTCTCCTAGGATTAGCTGTTGCTGCGGCCCTGTTCAGTGAATTAAGCAAACTGAAAAACTAAAATAGGAAGACATGGCCAGAAGGGAACTACAAGAGATTAATGCAGGATCGATGGCGGATATTGCCTTCTTGCTGCTCATCTTCTTCCTGGTGACCACTACCATGGACCAGGATAAAGGAATCATGAGGCAGTTACCTCCAATAGAGGATGTGCCTGAGGATCCACCTATCGTAAAGAAGAAGAATGTGTATGAAGTTTTGGTGAATGCCAATGACGACTTACTCGTAGAGGGAGAGGAAATGAAGATTAAAAACCTTCGTGATGGAGCGATAGAATTCTTGACCAATAGCGGTGTGTTCAATGATGAAATTCCTGAAGAGAGTTTGACCGAACGGGTTTGGGTAAGAAGAAGCGAAGTGGCCGCGGCCCTTGCTCAAGTGAAAGCTGAAATTGCAGCTGATCCTTCTTCAGCCTCAGATCGAAAAGGACGACTAGAAACATTGGAATCTAAAATGGATGCCATCGAATTCTTTGGAGAGTATAAGGAGCTTACTGATGCTGCTGTTATCTCACTTCAGAATGACCACGGTACTTCCTATAATATGTATCTGCAAGTTCAAAATGAATTAGCCTCTGCCATTGGTGAGTTGAGAGACGAACTGACGCTGAAGGCCATGAATAAGCGCTATATGGAATTAGATGACAAGATAGATGTGGAGCGTAAGCTGCTCAAAGCAGTGCGTGCGATATACCCACAGCGTATCTCCGAAGCTGAACCAAAACAAATAGGTTGATATGAGCAAGTTCATTGGAAGAAAGAAAAAAGGAATGACAGCTGTATCTACAGCGTCACTGCCTGACATCGTTTTCATGCTGCTATTCTTCTTCATGGTCACCACGGTGATGCGTGAACAAGAACTCCTAGTTGAGATTAATAAACCTGAAGCATCTGAGATTCAGAAGTTGGAAAAGAAGGCTTTGGTTGATTATGTCAATATTGGGAAGCCATACGACACGCGTTTAGGAACTGAGCCTGTCATCCAACTTGACGATGCCTTGGCTGATGTTAAAGACATTCAGCTATGGATAGACGCTAATAGAGAGAAGCGTTCAGAATCAGACAAACCTCAAATCACTACGTCATTCAAAGTAGATGGCAAAGTGAAGATGAAGATTGTCACTGATGTGAAGCAGGAATTGAGAAAAGCTCAGGCTTTGAAGATTAATTACTCTGCCAACGAAAGAGAGCGTACAGCAAAGAAATAAGTGCTTTAAACGCACATGAAAAGGCCATCTTCGGATGGCCTTTTTTTTGCCCTCTTGCTAGGAACCATTCTCAAATATTCCTTTCTGGCTTATCTTCAGGCCATGGAAATCACTTGGCAAGATTTTGAAAAAGTAGAAATGAGGATTGGCACCATCTTATCTGCTATCCCATTCGAGAAAGCGCGGAATCCCGCCTATATTCTACAGATTGACTTCGGACCTCTTGGAATAAAGAAAAGCAGCGCCCAAGTCACAGACCTCTACACTCCCAAAGACTTGGTAGGAAGGCAAATCATCGCTGTGTGCAATTTCCCTCCAAAACAAATTGCTGACCTGATGAGTGAATGCCTTGTTCTAGGAGTCGTAGGTGAAGAAAAAGGAGTAGTTCTTTTGGCCCCAGAACAGAAGGTCGAGAATGGAAAACGCATTGCCTGATTATCCTATGATGGCCCACAAGCAGCCAAAGGTACTAGCTAGTCCTATCAGCCATCCCATTAAGACTTCTCGCTCTGAATGAGCTTGCAAATACAGCCTTGAACTTGCCTGCAATCCTGTAAGTAGAAGAATTACGAAGAACCAGCTCATTTCCCATATTCCATAGAAGTGAACCATCCAGACGAAGACGCCTAGGACGCCACCAAGTGCAGCCAGATGTGCTGAGATTTTAAACTTTATACTGATTGCTGACAGAAGCAATAGGACTGCTATAAGCCCAATAAACAGGGCCTTAGTCACTATAGGTAAGCCAATCTTCAAGACCAAGAAATACGTAGCGATATACCAGATGGCAGTAAGGAGATAAGAAACACTTCTACCCTTGAGTGTAGGCATAGTGAGACTGTCTATCCAGCCGTTTCGTTTTAAGATTAACATGCTTACGATAGGCCCAATGACAACGTTCAGAACCAAGATTAGCAAGAAAAAATTCTTTTTATCTCCCCCAAAATAGAGTGACATCACCGGCTCTACTTCCATTAAGAAGAGCATCAGGTATATGGGTACGAAGAGGGGGTGAAGGATGTATGCCGCTATCTGTGCTATCAGCTTCATCTAGCTTAGAGTTCCTTCCTTAGCCTAGCCACAGGAATGCTCAATTGTTCACGGTATTTAGCCACCGTTCTTCGAGCGATGTTATATCCTTTTTCTTTGAGAATCTTAGCCAAACGATCGTCAGTAATAGGCTTTCGCTTATCCTCAGCGGCTACACAATCTTCAAGAATCTTCTTCACTTCACGCGTAGACACTTCTTCTCCGCTATCTGTACTCAACGATTCAGAGAAGAAAGACTTGAGAAGGAATGTACCATATGGAGTTTGAACATATTTACTATTGGCTACTCTGCTTATGGTAGAGATATCCATGCTCACAATCTCAGCTATATCTTTCAGGATCATGGGTCTCAGCTTGGTCTCATCACCAGTGAGGAAATATTCCCGCTGATAATTCATGATTGCTTCCATGGTGACTAAAAGTGTTTGCTGACGCTGCATTATGGCATCTATGAACCACTTAGCTCCATCTATTTTCTGCTTCACGAAAAGCAGCGCTTCCTTTTGCTTTGGATCTTTTTTCTTGCTCTCGGCATAGGCCTTGAACATCTCTTGATAGGTCTTGGATACCTTGAGTTCAGGAGCATTTCTCCCATTCAAGGAAAGCTGCAGGTCTTCATCAAAAGTGGAGATGGTGAAATCAGGAACGATTTGGTTTAATGCTCTATTCGTTTCGAGCATCGCACTTCCTGGCTTAGGATTCAGGTGAATAATCTCATCTATAGCTTCTTTCAAATTCTCTTCCGTGATGTTCATCTTTTTGATGATCCTATCATAGTGCTTCTTAGTGAAAGCATCGAAATGGTCATGAAGAAGTTCTGTCGCCAATTTGACCACTGTATCCTTCTGATTCCTGCGTCTTAATTGAAGAAGCAAACATTCCTTAAGGTCACGAGCCGCCACGCCTGGAGGATCTAATTCTTGGACAATGAAAAGAACTTGTTCAATGTCTTCCTTCGTCACTGCGACATTCTGAGAGAATGCGAGGTCATTCACAATATTGTCCAATTCCCTTCGCAAATATCCAGAATCGTCCAAGTTTCCAATAATGGTCTCTGCAATAATCGCTTGGGTCTCTGATAATTTCTTTAGTCCAATTTGACCTAATAGCACCTCCTGAAAGCTGGTGCCAGCAGCAAAGGGGATGTGCTTATCCTCATCATCCCGGCCCTTATTATTGACACTCAGCTGATAGGATGGGATGTCCCCTTCATCCATATAGTCTGACAAATCAAAATCCTCTGTAGAGTCATCCGATTCTTCGCTCTGCTCTCGCTCATCATAGTCCTCTTCATCCTCTTCATCCTTGCCTTCTTCTAGGGCAGGGTTAGATTCGATTTCTTCTTTGATCCGCTGCTCCAGCTCTATAGTAGGCACTTGAAGTAGCTTCATCAGCTGTATTTGCTGAGGACTGAGCTTCTGGAGAAGTTTCTGTTGGAGTGATAGTTTTAACATAAGGATTGGATGATTCTTTGTTATCAGCCTTTCAAGGTCAAAGATAGTGCTTGCGATCCTCTTATGCTTGACTAAAAGGGATAAGGTTTCCCATTATTGTGCATTCAGTCAGCAATACGAGAAAAGACCAGAAACAGAAATGTTCAATTCCCCTTCTTTTCTCCTCATCACGTACCTTTGGTTTCTTAAAAATCTTCAAGGTCTATTATGAATACTAAACATTTCCTTTTTTCTGCCGCACTTCTCTTACCTCTAATATGCTTAGCGCAGAGTCCTTCTTTTACTGATGCTTCTTCCCTCCTACCTAGCGGTACTTCAAGTGATCACGCCATAGCGGTCGTAGATATGAATGGAGATGGCAAGGACGACATCATCAGAATGCAATCAAGCGGAAACGGCCCAGGAGCGAACATTCAGACCATTTATATTGCTT
>CALFHF010000092.1 GCA_937875855.1 uncultured Flavobacteriales bacterium | reverse complement strand
CTATGAATGCATGATCAGCATATACCTTAATATCCCTCCACAGACTATTCCCTGTATGTGTGGGAAGAAAGCCAACAATTACTGGGTTCTCAGCATCACATAGATTCACGAACGCTGTTCCATTACTCACACCCATTAAGGCATATTCAGCCCCTGTTATTGGGTCAGTCCAACCCCAAGAGTCATTTCCATTTCCTGTTGCTCCTAATTCTGCAAGTCCTAGATGTGCAACAAGATCCCAACCATCACAAGGAAATTCACCCGCAAAACCTCCTGCGCAAGGTGTGGATTGCCCTTGGATGAATAAAGGAAATACTAGAAATAGGGATAGGAATTGTTTCATGGATGTAATTTCTTTAAGTCTGCAATGATAAGCGCATATTCAAGCCACTGCACGTTAAAATCAAACGAACCTCACATTCCTATTCTTTTACAAAACGCAAGTCAAAACGCCCAGTTTCTGACGTAATTCTTAAGAAATACATCCCTTGACTCAAAGAGCTTGAATCAATACGAAGATGGCGTGCACCTGTGGGTTGATAGTTTAATCTGCTTTCAGCTCCTCTAATGTCCCAAGCTGAGATCCGAAGCTCGTTAACATCCATTCCTTCATTCAAAATCACACGGAAATAATCACTGACTGGATTAGGAAATAACTGAATATTAGTCCCATCAATCTCTCGCAACCCTACCATTTCTTGAAGAAAAAAGAGCGCAGCACCAAAATCAGGAATACCATACCCCAATGAATCATTAGGGTTCAAGTAATGATCAGCGCTCATTTCTATGGCCCCAAAGACTTCCATGTTCGTAGCTCCCGGAACCGCTTGCCAAAGACATGTGGCAAGTCCCGCCAAAATGGGTGAAGAAAAGGAGGTGCCGCTGATAGCCACTACTTCATCTGCTCCATTGATACCGATTGCCTGAGATCCTTGGGCACATACATTAGGCTTCACTCGACCATCAAATGACGGCCCGAAAGAACTGAATCCTGAATGCAAACTATCAGCTCTCACTGAACCCACCGCCAACACCGAATCGCCATCAGCTGGCGCTCCTATATAGTGAAATTCGCTGTTCGCAGAATTTCCAGCGCTATTCACTACCAACATTCCTCGGGATGCAGCAATGTCAGCTCCTTGAGTGATCCAAGCTGTGTTGCCGTCCATATCCTCATACGTGTAATTCACTTGAAGAGAATCGAAAATCGTATATCCAAGAGAGGTATTCAGAACATCAGCTCCAGTACTATCAGCATACTCAGCTCCTGCTATCCAATTATATTCTTCAACATGAGTTTCTGAATCGACATCCTCCGTTCTAAGTAGGTGAAACGAAGCGTTAACTGCCGTGCCATATGCCTCACCTTCCTTGATTCCAGCAATGCAAGAAAGGACATAACGTCCATGGCTATGTTCATCATAAACATCTACATCACCTTCCACGAAATCATGTGTACTAAGAATTCTTCCTTCTTGAAAAAGTGTAGTGAAAGAACTCATAGAATCTACATTATCAAATCCTGAATCTAATATGGCAATTACCATTCCTTCTCCTTGATAACCCTGATCATGCAAAGCTTGGCCATTTAAATCCATAATTTGATTTGCCGAAAGACCATAAGCTATCGGTAGACGAGTGTTCGAAATTTGACCGATGTGTTGAACCACTTCTTCTAGAAGCGTTTCCTTCTCTGATTTAAGAGAAATAGTCTTTTTGATCTGGGTGACAAATGGCAACGCTGTTATAGATGGAAGGATGCTTGAATCACATCGAATGACAGCTGCATTGAACCATTTAGAAGCATATTTGAAGTCGAGTTCAGGAATATTTCTTAGCTCTTGTAAATATGCTGGATCGACTGGAATATCTTTTTGATCCAAGGAAATAGATTGATTAGTCCTACGCTGAATGGCTCGTTCAGAAAGGAATGCCGCGGGTTCGGTGAGGCTATACGGACTGTTCGTTTTATCAGAGAGCAACACCCAGAAATCATACTGCACTTGAGCAGAACACTGAATGGTCATTCCAAGGCAGCCTGCGATACAAATGGTAAACACAACTATTCTTCTCATGAATCGAAGGTATCTATTCGCTTCATTCAACCGGCATCATTAATGAACCAACCCTGATATCCCAACACAAAAAAAGCCGCCCCTAGATAGAGACGGCTTCTTAAAAATGTGTTTTAGACTTACTCAGCAAGGATGATGACTTTGTCCTTTAATACTTCAAGAACACCACCATTGATGGCCAAAGTTTCTTCTCCATCCGATGTTCTGACCAATATTTCTCCTTTCTTCAAGGTGCTGATCATGGGAGCATGACCATTCAAGATCCCCAGGCTACCGTCTATTCCAGGAACACCAACATAGGTTGCTTCTCCTGAGAATATCTTCTTATCGGGTGAGATGATGTCTAAATGCATAGCTCTTAGTTTACTTCAGCAAGCATTTTCTTACCCGCCTCAATTACTTCATCAATAGAACCTTTCAAGTTAAAGGCTGCTTCTGGATATTGATCCACTTCACCGTCCAAGATCATGTTGAAACCACGGATGGTCTCTTCAATTGGAACCAATACTCCAGCAAGACCAGTAAACTGTTCTGCTACGTGGAATGGTTGTGAAAGGAATCGAGACACCTTACGTGCACGATAGACAATCATCTTATCTTCCTCAGAAAGCTCGTCCATACCTAGGATGGCAATGATGTCCTGAAGTTCTTTATAACGCTGAAGTGTTTCCTTCACACGTTGAGCTGTGTTGTAGTGCTTATCTCCAACGATCTCAGGCGTCAGGATCCTTGAAGTAGAATCCAATGGATCCACCGCAGGATAAATTCCTTGCTCTGCAATCTTTCTTGACAATACAGTAGTTGCATCCAAGTGAGCAAACGTTGTTGCAGGTGCTGGGTCAGTCAAGTCATCAGCAGGCACATATACAGCCTGAACTGAAGTAATAGATCCGCGCTTAGTAGAAGTGATTCTCTCCTGCATAGCTCCCATCTCAGTAGCGAGTGTTGGCTGATATCCTACCGCTGATGGCATACGACCAAGAAGTGCAGATACCTCAGATCCAGCTTGAGTGAATCGGAAAATGTTGTCAATAAAGAAAAGGATGTCGTTTCCAGCTCCTTTACCATCTCCATCACGGAAATACTCAGCCAAGGTCAATCCTGAAAGTGCCACACGAGCACGAGCTCCTGGAGGCTCATTCATCTGTCCGAAGACGAGTGCAGCTTTAGAATTCTTCAAGGCTTCTTTATCCACCTTGCTCAAATCCCAACCGCCTTCTTCCATGTTCTTCACGAAGTCCTTACCATAAGAGATTACACCTGATTCAATAAACTCACGAAGCAAGTCATTTCCTTCACGTGTACGCTCTCCTACTCCAGCAAATACAGATAGACCTTCATAAGCCTTCGCGATGTTATTCACGAGCTCCATGATCAATACAGTCTTACCTACTCCAGCTCCTCCGAAGAGTCCAATCTTTCCTCCTTTAGAATACGGCTCAATAAGGTCGATAACCTTAATACCTGTATACAGAATCTCAGATGCAGTAGAAAGATCTTCAAATCTTGGTGGGTCTCTGTGAATCGATGAGCTATTCGCCTTAGACACCTCTCCGATACCGTCAACAGCCTTTCCTACTACGTTGAAAAGACGACCTTTCACAACCTCTCCTATTGGCATTTGAATTGGAGCTCCAGTAGAAACTACTTTCATCCCTCTCTGAAGACCATCAGTAGCGTCCATAGAAATGGTACGCACTGTGCTCTCACCAACGTGTTTTTGAGTTTCTAGTACAAGTACTTCTCCATTAGGAAGTTGAACTTCCAATGCATCCAGAAGATCTGGAAGTGAAGAGTCACTGCTAAAACTTACATCTACTACAGGTCCGATAACCTGTGAAATCTTACCGATATTGTCCGCCATGGGGTCTTTTTTAAGCGTATTTTCATCCCGTTCTGATGGCCTTCTTGGCCCACCTTTTAGGGGGTCTTAAATTCGGCTGCGAAAGTAGTTAATATTGAAGCAATAATCCAATGTTATGTGCATAAATCTAAATCCACAGCCCATTATGGAAAAGACCCACTCTAAGAACTTGATGTCCCTTTTATATATCCTTGGCCTTTCAATCCCACTCTTTCTTACGTCATGCGGCCCTTCAGTGCCTGAGGCTTCGCCTGATATGGTGCAGATTAAAGTAATGGAAAGACTTTGGACTGCTCACGTGCGCGGTCTCTTCTTAGTTGACGATCAAATCGCTTGGGCAAGTGGATCCAGAGGCCATTTCATGCGGTGCATCGATGGGACTTCGTGGACTTTCGATACCATTCCGGGCTATTCTCACTTGGATTTTAGAGATATACATGCCTTTGACGCTGAGAATGCACTAGTTATGGCAAGCGGAATAGAAGGAATCATTCTGCGTACTTCAGATGGTGGTGCAACTTGGTCTGAAGTCTATGCCAATAGAAATGATGATGTTTTCTTAGATGGGATGGATTTTCAAGGAGATCATGGATACTGCTACGGAGACCCTATAAACGGTAAGCCGCTCCTCATAGAATCTAATGATGCTGGGCATACCTGGGTAGAAAAAAGCCCAGATGCACTTCCTACTATGTTGGATAATGAAGCGGGGTTCGCAGCCAGTGGAACTGGATTGCAGTTAATTCAAAATCAAATCTTCATCGCCACAGGAGGAGGTGAAACAGCACGAGTGTTCAGATCAACTGACGGAAATTCATTTCAGATAGCAGAGACTAATATGCTATCTGAAGAAGGATGTGGAATCTTCTCCATCTCTTTCAAAGATACCAAGACAGGTGTGGCTGTAGGAGGCTGTTATATAGACAGCTCTCGAGCTGAAGGAAACTGCGCCATCACCTCTGATGGTGGAAAATCCTGGAAAGAAATCAATCAGAAAAACCCAAATGGCTACCGATCCTGTGTCGCTCATTCTGCCAAAGCTGACTTCTTTCTCGCCTGTGGTCGCACTGGAATCGACTTCTCAGCTGATAACGGGAATACATGGACTCAACTGAGTGATGACGGCTATTTCACTTGTACATTAGGTGAGAAAACGGGCTGGATGATGGGAAGAAATGGGAAGCTCGCCAAGTTGACTTGGTAATTATCGTTCTATCTATTCTGAATTTTTTCGGACAGATGCTTTGTGCTTGTTGAAAAAACTGCACTTTTGCATCGTTATCAAGAAAGACGGAGGGATGGGCCCTATGATGTCTTAGCAACCACCACGCTTCATGCGAGGAAGGTGCTAAATCCCACCACGTAAAATACGTGGATAGATGATGAAGCGATATCCGCCAACGATACCCTTAGCATCTGAATATCTTGATATCCTTTAATTGGCTATTGAGATAATGAACAGAACTGACCTACTTTATTCCGCTCTTTCTTCCCGAATCCTCGTTCTTGATGGTGCTATGGGAACCATGATACAGCGTCATAAACTCACCGAAGAAGATTTCAGAGGGGATGAATTCAAGAATCATCCGTGTCTGCTCAAAGGAAATAATGATGCATTGTCTATTACTCGTCCTGACATAATAAAGGACATTCATCGACAATATTTTCAAGCAGGAGCTGACATAGTAGAGACCAATACATTCTCTGCCAATGTAATCTCCATGGCTGATTATCAGATGGAATCTTCCATCTACAAACTGAATTATAAAAGTGCAAAAATCGCCCGTGAAGTCGCTGATGAGTTCCTAATCACAGACCCCAATAAACCGAGATTCGTAGCCGGATCCATTGGCCCTACAAACAGAACTCTTTCCCTCTCCCCTGATGTCAATGACCCTGGATTCAGAGCCATCAGCTATGCACAGCTTGAGCAAGCCTATTATGATCAGGTGCATGGCTTGGTAGAGGGCGGGTCGGATATCTTATTGGTAGAAACCATCTTTGATACACTGAATGCCAAAGCGGCTTTGACTGGTATTCGAAGGTATTTCAATGACAAGGGATTAGAGATTCCTGTAATGATTTCAGGAACCATTACCGATAATAGTGGAAGAACCTTGAGCGGTCAGACCACCGAGGCTTTCTTAAATTCTCTGAGGCATTTCCCCATGTTGAGTATAGGTCTGAATTGCGCCTTAGGAGCTGAAGAACTGCGACCATACCTAAAGACCCTCGCAAAGAAATCTCCATTCTATGTTTCAGCGCATCCGAATGCAGGATTACCCAATGAATTCGGGGCGTATGATCAATCAGCTCAATACATGGCTGGAATCATCGAGGATTTCTTGCAAAGTGGTTTCTGTAATATCATTGGAGGATGCTGTGGCACAACTCCTCAACACATTAAGGCCATTGCCGAAGTGGCTGCTAAGTATGAGCCGAGAAAGCTACCCACAGTAGATTCACATATGCGTTTGAGCGGACTTGAACCGCTTACCGTTTTGCCAAGTAGCAATTTTATAAATATTGGTGAACGCACAAATGTCGCGGGTTCTAAAAAATTCCTTCGCCTCATCCAAGAAGAAAAATTCGATGAAGCATTAGCCATTGCCCGTCATCAAGTAGAAGGTGGAGCTCAGATTATTGACATCAACATGGATGATGGAATGATCGATGGAAAAGAGGCGATGGTCAAGTTCTTGAATCTTATTGCCACAGAACCTGATATCTGCAAAATTCCAATTATGATAGATTCTTCCAAATGGGAGATCATAGAAGCGGGATTACAATGCGTCCAAGGAAAAGGTGTAGTGAATTCTATCAGCATGAAAGAAGGCGTGGAGGAATTCAAGGCACATGCCACCAAGATCCTCGGCTATGGCGCTGCTGTTGTTGTCATGGCTTTCGATGAGACCGGTCAGGCTGATTCATTGCAACGCAGAATAGACATCTGTAAACGCTCTTATGACATCTTAGTAAACGAGGTAGGGTTTCCTCCACAGGATATCATCTTCGATCCTAACATTTTCCCTGTAGCCACGGGGATGGATGAGCACAGAAAAAATGCGCTTGATTTCTTTGGCGCTACAAAATGGATTCGTGAAAACCTGCCTCATGCGCACGTGAGCGGTGGCGTAAGTAATGTAAGCTTCTCCTTCCGTGGAAATGACACAGTGAGAGAAGCTATGCATTCAGCTTTCCTCTATCATGGAATTCAGCATGGTATGGATATGGGTATCGTGAATCCCGCTATGCTTGAAGTCTATGACGATATTCCAAAGGAGCTTTTAGACAGAGTAGAAGATGTCTTGCTTGACAGACATGAAGATGCTACGGAGGCATTGATGGAATTTGCCAAGACCATTGAGTCTGGCGGTGTGAAGGAGAAAAAGACGGATGAATGGAGAGCTCTGGATGTAAATAAGCGACTCGAGCATTCATTGGTGAAAGGAATCGTAGAATTCATTGACGATGACGTAGAAGAATGCCGTCAGAATTATGCCAGAGCAATTCAAGTGATCGAAGGCCCGCTAATGGATGGAATGAACGTGGTGGGCGAACTTTTCGGAAGCGGAAAGATGTTCCTGCCTCAAGTCGTGAAATCAGCACGAGTTATGAAAAAAGCGGTGGCTGTGCTCCTCCCCTTTATTGAAGCTGAAAAAGACGATACTACAAGCCAGTCTGCCGGTAAGATTCTAATGGCGACCGTGAAAGGTGATGTCCATGATATTGGAAAGAATATTGTAGGTGTAGTAATGGCCTGCAATAATTATGAAATCATTGACCTTGGAGTCATGGTGCCATCTCATAAAATACTAAAAGCTGCCAAAGAACATCAAGTAGATATTATAGGTTTAAGCGGATTGATTACACCATCCTTAGACGAGATGGTAGATGTGGCTAAAGAGATGGAACGTGAAGGATTTACTATTCCGCTTCTTATTGGTGGGGCAACTACTTCACGCATTCATACCGCTGTGAAAGTTGATCCGCATTACTCAGGTTCTGTCATCCATGTGCTTGACGCTTCGAAGAGCGTGACCGTTGCTAGTTCCCTCCTAAGTTCAGTGCGAAATAATACCATTAACTCATATAAGGACGCGTATGAAAAACTAAGGATAAATCATGCTTCTCGCACAGAATCTAAAGAATTCTTGAGCTATGAAGATGCTTGTTTCAATAAGTTGAACATCGATTGGAAGAAGGCTGATATTCAAAAACCCAAGGATCTTGGGGTTCAAGTTTTCAAAGACTATGACCTCTCTGTAATCAGGCCATATATCGATTGGACGCCTTTCTTCAGTACATGGATGCTCAAAGGAAAATACCCTGATATTCTGAAGGACAAAGTCGTGGGTGTTGAGGCCAAAAAACTATTTGATGAGGCGAATAAAGTTTTGGACGAATTAGTCCTGTCTAAAAAATTAACCGCCAATGGAATCATTGGCATTTTCCCTGCGAATACCATTGATCATGATACTGTTCAGATTTACGCTGATGAATCCCGTCAAGAGGTTATAGCTCAGTTCCATCATTTAAGACAGCAGTTGAAGAAGGCACCTGGACAGCCGAACCTCAGCTTGGCCGATTTTGTTGCTCCTAAAGGTGTGCGTGAGGATTATACTGGATTCTTTGCGGTAACAACCGGGGGCGGTATTGAAGAGCTGTTAGCCAATGCAGAAAAAGATCATGACGATTATAGAAGCATTATGATCAAAGCTTTAGCCGATAGATTGGCCGAAGCATTTGCGGAACACATACATTGGAAAGTGAGAACTCAAATCTGGGGATACACCTCTGATGAACAACTTGATAATGAGGAATTAATCAGAGAGAAATACAGAGGTATCCGTCCAGCACATGGATATCCAGCATGCCCTGATCACACTGAGAAACCTCTTCTTTTTGAATTATTGGAAGTAGAAAAACACACCGGCATTAGATTGACAGAAAGCAATGCCATGTACCCTGCGTCCTCGGTGAGCGGAATGTATTTCGCCAATGCAGCAAGCAAGTACTTCCAAGTAGGAAAGATTAGCGAGGATCAGCTCAATATCCATGCTAAGCGCAAGGCCATGACCAAGGAGTTAATGGAGAAGTGGATGCAAACCAATTTAAATTATTGATTTCTGGATACCTGATTTCTAATTAATTCCTCACTATAGAGAGTATTAGAAATTAAGTTCCAGTTCTAAGAAATATGAAACCTGAAATTAGAGAATGAAAGTAACCGAACACTTATCAAAAGCTAAAAAAACACTTATCTCTTTCGAAATACTCCCTCCTCTAAAAGGGCAAGGAATACAGAGTATTTATGATGCCATAGACCCCTTGATGGAATTCGAACCTCCCTTTGTGGATGTGACCTATCATAGAGAAGAATATGTGTACAAGAAGCATCCAAATGGGCTATTGGAAAAGAAAACTACACGCAAGCGTCCTGGAACTGTAGGCATCTGCGCGGCTATAATGAACAGGTATGAGGTTGACGCAGTACCACACATAATCTGTGGTGGATTCTCCAAGGAAGAGACGGAGAATGCACTGATTGACCTGCATTTCCTGGGAATAGATAATGTTCTTTTATTGCGCGGAGACCAGATTAAATCTGAATCAGTTTTCGTTGCTGAACCCAATGGACATGCCTATGCCAGTGAACTCATAGATCAAGTTGTCGCTATGAACAAAGGCCGCTATATAGATGATGAATTAGGTAACGTGGCTGCGAGTGATTTCTGCATAGGTGTGGCAGGATATCCTGAGAAGCACTTCGAAGCACCTAATTTCAAGAATGACCTGATTTGGCTTAAGAAGAAAGTAGATCTAGGAGCAGAATATATTGTGACGCAGATGTTCTTTGACAACAAGAAGTACTTTGATTTTGTCAAAGCATGCAGGAATATTGGAATCCATGTCCCTATAATTCCAGGATTAAAACCTCTGACCACCAAAGGACAGTTAACGGTTCTGCCTAAGATCTTCCATATTGATATTCCTGAAGACCTTGCTGATGCAGTAGATGCGTGCAAAGACAATAATGCCGTCAAGGAAGTAGCTATAGAATGGGGAATACAGCAAGCCAAGGAACTTATAGCTGGCGGAGCGCCATGTTTACATTACTATACTATGGGAAAGCCTGATGTCACAAAGGCTATTATTAGTAAGGTGTTGTAATCAGAGGGTTGAATTAGAACTCATATTCGACATCGAATTGTCCTGATATCTGAACTGGGTCTGTAGTACCAAAATCTCCATTGACCACTGAATACGTGCACATCGTTGAGCCTGGCGTGGAGCTTGCCATGGATCCTGAATAGTGTATGCTCACTTCTGCAGTACCACTTATAGCTTGATTATATTCTTGATACACATTAGTATACGTTATTCCAAGAGGCAATGAGATGGCGTTCATAGCATAGGTCTGAGCACTCAGGTTAAAGCGCTCTATACGTATGATTACCCGCTTCCTGATGTCCTTTACCATATGGAGATACACCGTGTTCCCCACAATCTCTGTGACTACATAATCATGAACAAAAGGAGCTCCATCAATGGAGGCTGACATAACCTGTAACTCTGAGCTTACTGATTTCACTTGGACTTCCTCAAAGCTCCCAAAAAGATGAATGGAATCTGTTACGTCTTGAATATTGTATAAGTAAAAATCAAAAGTCCCAGAGAGTGTATTAGCTGAGAGGTCATGGTTCGTCATGACTAGAGATCCGCTGGCATGATTTTCCACTCCATTGAATGAGCTGTAGATCAAGTCAGGGTTCAATGTATCTGGGCTCATTAGCCAAAGCCCTAAGGTGCTGTTCTCAAAAGTGTACGTACCCATTCCAGTGAATAAAATACCCCCCAGTTCCATAGCTCCTCCTTGTTGAGAAAGGGCGCTCAAACTCAGGACTGCTCCACTGTGATCACGAACACTTACACCTGCATCAGTCCATGATTCTTGATCTGTGTTCATAGATAGTGTTCCAATAGAAGAGCTGGGCACTGTATCAGGCTGAATGTCATCTTCAGTGCACGAAAAAAGTGATAGAAATATTGTGCAGAGAAGTGTCAAAGAAAGAAATCGGGAATGCATATTGAATTAGTTTAAGTTCAAAGATGTGCTTGTGTTCTCGCTAGAAGATGGATAACATATACACATGAAAGAGCCCGTCATGTTTTCACATG
>CALFHF010000091.1 GCA_937875855.1 uncultured Flavobacteriales bacterium | reverse complement strand
GAAGGTCTCTGAAAAATTAATCTCGGCAGGTTATACTGATGTGCATAACCTCTATGGCGGCATATTCGAATGGATGAATCAGGGGAATGCTGTTATCGATTCTATAGGAGAAACCAATAAAGTCCATGTCTATAACGCCACTTGGGGAATTTGGTGTGATTGTGATGAAAAGATAAGTGACTGAACTCACCTTCGGATTCTATCAATAGTAGTTCCTTTGTGCATGAATAGAGAAATTACATAATGACAGATTTAGATCAAGGACAATGGGCTGCAGGTTTGACCACGAATGATGCGGTGATAATAGATGTTCGTACTCCTGAAGAATGGGAGGAAGGCATTATTCCTGGAGCGAAACTCCTCAATATTTTCGATGCACATGCATTCATGGCTGGCATATCAGAAATGGATAAAACAAGGGGTTATTACGTCTATTGTAGAAGCGGAGGAAGAAGTGGACAGGCATGTCAGATTATGGAAACCCAAGGATTCAAAAACGTATTCAATTTAAATGGCGGTTTTTCTGAATGGCAAGGCGCTAAAACTGATGCTCCAACACTATGAACATGAAAATCACCGGTTTCTTTATGAGCGTAGTGATGATGGGATTGTTTTCCTGTGGTAGTGAAGATGTCAATGCACAAAACCAGCTGGTCACACAGCTAGAGTGGAAAGCTCTTATCGGGAAGACCCACAATCCTCAGATTGTAGATGTTCGCACTTCAGAAGAGTTCAATGAAGGACATCTTGAGGATGCAGTGAACATAGATTTCTATGAGAATGATTTTATGGAACAAATGAGTGTATTAGATAAGGACAGACCTGTCTTCATCTACTGTCAATCAGGAGGACGTTCAGGTAAAGCCAGTGATAAGCTATTTGAAGCAGGGTTTAAACAACTCTATGACCTTCAAGGAGGTTATTCTCATTGGGAGGAATAAGACAATTCAATCAAGAAGTCTAACCCAAGTGTGCAGATGGCAATTTCTGCAGGCTTGGGTTTTTTTGACGAATACTATTTCTTAGGCTAGCCTAACTTTATATCTTTGTCATGACGAAACCATGACAAATAAAATATATACCTGGCTACTATTCAGTGTTTTGGCACTTCCAGCACTTGGCCAGTCAAACAGTGTTTCTGGGTACGTTCATGATGGTCAAGCCCCTCTTCTATACGTAAATGTCGGCCTATTAAACAGCTCTAAGGGTTGTATGACTGATGAAAATGGACGATTCAATCTAGAAGGTCTTCCCATAGGTGAGCACATACTCGTTTTCAGTTCTGTAGGTTTTGAGGTTAAGCAAGTTCATGTGAAGTTGAGTACCACTCAAGCAAGCAAGGCCATTACTGTACGACTTGAATCCAGCGATAATCTGCTCGAAGAGGTTGTAATAACAGGCACTTTGAGGCCCATGAGTAAATCTAGTAGTCCCGTTCCTGTTGAACTCTATACCGCTAAATTCTTCTCAGCCAACCCCACACCATCCCTATTTGAAGGTCTGCAGAATGTAAACGGAGTAAGACCACAACTCAATTGTAATGTCTGCAATACGGGGGATATTCACATCAATGGATTAGAAGGACCCTATACCATGGTACTTATGGATGGAATGCCTATAGTTAGCGGACTTTCAACCGTATATGGCCTTTCAGGAATTCCTCAATCTTTGATAGAGCGTGTAGAGATAGTAAAAGGCCCAGCTTCCACTTTATATGGCTCCGAAGCCTTAGGGGGCGTGATTAATATCATTACAAAAGACCCCAAGGATCATCAAGCCTTCAACGCAGATGTGATGCTGAGTTCTTGGCAAGAGATTAATACAGATTTATCCTATTCTTTTAAGGCAGGTAAAAAGCTGAAATCGATAATGGGATTGAATTACTTTCTCTACGATAGACCCTTTGATAAAAACCAGGACGGGTTCACTGATATCACTTTGCAAAACAGGATGAGCCTCTTCAATAAATGGCTTTTCCAACGAAGAGAAAACCGACCGTTCTCATTGGCTTTCAGATACATCTGGGAAGATCGTTGGGGAGGCGAGATGAACTGGAATCCCTCCTTTAGAGGAGGAAATGAGCGGTATGCTGAGAGCATCTTCATGAACCGCTGGGAACTTATGGGAAGCTATGGTATTCCTGGGGTTAAGGATCTCACTTTGAGCGTCAGTGCAAATGGTCATCAGCAGGATGCCGCATATGGAACTACTCTTTTCAATGGAAATCAATATATCGCTTTTGCCCAATTAACTTGGGCTAAGGAATGGGCAAAGCGTCACGAGCTCCTCGCGGGCACTGCATACAGGTATACATACTATAACGATGACACATTTGCTACAGGAAGTTACGAGCAGGACCAGCCTTCAATTACCCATCTCCCAGGAATCTTCGTTCAGGACCAATGGAGCCTCAATGAACATTGGACTGTCCTCACTGGCATGCGCTGGGATGTGAACAGTATTCATGGAAATATCTTCACTCCAAGAACAAACTTAAAATGGACCTCAGCCAATAGGTTGAATATCATACGTTGGAGCATTGGAAATGGCTATAGGGTAGCCAATGTGTTTACTGAAGATCACGCAGCACTTACAGGAGCGAGAGAGGTTGTTTTTCTCGAAGAACTAAAACCAGAACGTTCTTGGAATAGCAATTTGAATTTGGTTAAAAAATGGCGCTGTGCTAATGGAACCTTTATTAGTCTTGACGCCTCGGCATGGTACACGCGCTTCTCACAACGCATTTTTCCTGATTACATGACCGATCCTAATAAAATTATCTATGCGAATCTGCATGGACACTCTGTTTCACAAGGACTTTCTTTGACCACTGATATCGTATGGGCCAGTGGACTGGACACTCAAATTGGAATAACAGCCCAAGATGTTTATGTTGAAGAAAATGCGGAGCGATTTACTCCGGTTCTTACCGAACAATATTCGGTCGTTTGGAAGATTTCTTACTCCTTCCCTGAAGCCTTAATCAACATAGACTACACTGGTAATCTTTACGGACCAATGAAACTCCCCTTATTAGGCACATTGGATCAGCGAGCTGATCACTCCCCTTGGTGGAGTATTCAGAATATTAAGCTGAGTAAGAAATTAGTGCATGGATTGGAAGTCTATGCGGGTATTAAGAATATTTTGAATTTCACTCCTCCTGCTAATAGCATTGCCCGTTCTTTCGACCCTTTTGATCAACAGGTTCAATTCGATTCACAGGGTCAAGTGATTGCAAGCCCTGAAAACCCACAAGCATTGTCTTTTGATCCAAGCTATGTCTTTGCTCCTAATCAGGGAAGACGCTATTACGTGGGACTAGCCTATTCATTAACACGTTAAGAAGTCCAATTATCGCAAAGTCAAAATCTTAACCTGATGAAGATCATGTTAAAATTAG
>CALFHF010000090.1 GCA_937875855.1 uncultured Flavobacteriales bacterium | reverse complement strand
CTAAGGAATGGGCTCTTCACTCGATAAATGAAGACTATCAATTCTTGTTTTCCAATGAAAACATCAACATTATTCCTACGCTGATTATATCATGAATATCACAGAAGAGCGCGTTTCAGACCTAAATGCATTGCTCAAGGTCAAAGTTCAAAAAGAGGATTACTTGCCTAAGTACGAGAAGATTCTGAAGAACTATAGCAAGAGCATGAATGTCCCTGGTTTCCGCAAAGGGAAAGTGCCCGTAGGCATGGTTAAAAAGAAATACGGAAGGGGAATCTTGGCTGAAGAAATTCAGAAAATCTTAGATGAATCTATCCACACATATATAAAGGATCACAATCTGAAAGTGCTAGGTCAACCTCTTCCTGTGAAAGATGGAGAAGCTGGTGATTGGGACGCTCCTGAGGATTTCGATTTCACCTATGAACTAGGACTTGCCCCTGAATTTAAGATTGATCTTTCCGATAAGTATGATCTTGATTTCTTCAAGGTGAAAGTGGACGATAAGATGATCGCTGAAGAATTAGATCGCCTAACGCGCAGATATGGGAAAGTAGAGGACACCGAGAAGTCTACAGAGAAAGACCTTTTAATTGGTGATTTTATTGAATTACGTGAAGATGGTCTAGAAAAGGAAGAAGGGATTAAAAATCGATCTACCATTGGACTTGAGTATTTGGAGGATAAGAAGACCAAGAAGAAACTACTAGGACTTAAGAAAGGTGATCGTGTGGAGTTGGACCCTGAAAAATTGGCCAAAGACCATGAGGACCTTGGCCGTATGTTGGGCATCACGCATGACGAAGTTCATCACCTAGGGCATAGACTTTTTGCCTTTGAGATTAGCGAAGTGAAGTCATTAACGCCCGCTGAAATGAATGAAGAATTCCTTTCTAAAGTCCTTCCTGCTGATTCTGAAAAATCAGAAAAGACCTTAAAAGATTATATAAAGAAGGAATTGAGTGGTCATTTTGATAAGGACAGCGAAGTGCTCTTCAAGCGTGATGCGAATCGTTATTTCTCTAAGAAATTGAAGCTTGAGTTGCCTAATGAGTTCCTTAAGAAGTGGATTGCATTATCCAATGAAGGCAAACTAAAACCTGAAGAAATAGAAGCTTCTTATGAAGAGTACTCGAACAGCATCAAGTGGCAGTTAATCAAGAATAAACTCATTACAGAAGAAGCTATCAAAGTAGAATTCGATGATGCTATGGAGCACGTGAAGGCCCTTTTGAAGACTAATTACAAGAATTACGGAATGCCTGAACCAGCTGAAGAAGAGCTGAAAGAAACGGCTTTCAGAATCATGCAGAACAGGGAAGAAGTAGAGAAAATCTTCGATTCCTTGTACGAAGAGCGCATTATGGAACTCCTGAAGAGTAAGGCTAAGTTCAACGAGAAAGAACTCAGTTTTGACAAATTCAAAAAGATGGCCGAGAAGTAATCGGTCATAACCTTATCTTTCGGAGCATAACGAAACATTATAAAAGATCAACATGGACGGCAGAGACTTTAGAAAATACGCGATTAAGGATCAAGGAATCAGCAGCATGGTTTTTGATCATTACATTGAATCCTCACTCACTCCAGTCATCATTGAGGAAAGACAGTTGAACATCCAAGCTATGGACGTCTTCTCTAGAATGATGATGGATAGAATCATTTTCCTTGGAACAGGAATCGATGATCAAGTGGCTAATATCATTCAAGCCCAATTGCTTTACTTGGAGTCTGTAGATCCTAATAAGGATATTCAGATTTACCTGAATTCTCCCGGAGGATCAGTGTATGCGGGTCTTGGAATCTATGACACCATGCAATACATTAAGCCTGATGTAGCTACTATCTGTACAGGTATGGCTGCTTCTATGGGAGCTGTATTGTTATGTGCCGGTGCTGCCGGAAAGCGCACTGCCCTCAAACACTCTAGAGTGATGATCCACCAACCACTAGGTGGAGCACGAGGACAAGCTTCTGATATCGAAATCACTGCCCGTGAGATCCAGAAATTGAAGAAAGAATTGTATGATATTATAGCTGCTCATTCTGGGAAGGACTATGATACCGTATGGAATGACTCTGACAGGGATTACTGGATGACCAGTGCTGAGGCTAAGGAATACGGAATGATTGATGAGGTATTGATTAACAATACCACTGCGTGATAACTTGAGATAGAAGAAAAAGAGATGTCTAAAACGGAAGAGATAAGTTGTTCGTTCTGTGGCCGTAAACGTGCCGAAGTAAGTATTCTCATAGCGGGAATGACTGGCCATATTTGTGAGAAATGTGTTACTCAAGCGGAGGACATCATTAAGCAGAATGGTACAGGGAACAGCTCTTCCAAGGACGTAGAGGATGGCTATCGTCTATATAAGCCTTTAGAGATTAAGAATCATCTAGATCAATATGTAATAGGACAAGACGAGGCCAAGCGAGTTATCTCTGTAGCAGTTTACAATCACTACAAGAGATTACTCCAGAAAAAGGCAAAGGATGATGTGGAAATCGAGAAATCGAACATCATGTTTATTGGGGAGACGGGAACAGGAAAAACACTGATTGCACGTACCATCGCTGATTATCTGAACGTACCTTTCACCATTGCTGATGCGACCATCCTTACTGAAGCAGGATATGTAGGAGAGGATGTGGAAAGCATCCTTTCCAAGCTCCTCCAATCGGCTGATTTCGATGTGGCCAAAGCCGAGCGCGGTATTGTATTCATTGACGAGATAGACAAAATTGCCCGCAAGAGCGATAATGCCAGTATTACCCGTGATGTCTCAGGAGAAGGCGTGCAACAAGCACTTTTGAAACTGCTAGAAGGAACCGATGTGAATGTGCCTCCACATGGCGGCCGAAAGCATCCTGAGAAGCAGATGATCAAGGTGAACACCAAGAACATCCTCTTCATAGCAGGTGGAGCCTTTGACGGCATACAGAAGATTATCACGCGTAGATTGAACAAGTCTGCCATGGGCTTCAAGGCCAACGCAGTGAATAAGGATAATGAAATAGATGTATTGCGCTACGTCAGTCCACAAGATGTAAGAAAATTTGGATTGATTCCAGAGTTGCTAGGTCGTTTTCCAATGATTTCGCACTTGGATTCGCTAGACCCTGAGGCATTGCGCTTGATTCTAACGGAGCCTAAGAATGCGATTATCAAACAATATGTGAAGCTATTTGAAATGGACGGAATCGGACTCAAATTCGAGAACGATGCACTAGACTTCATTGTAGAGAAAGCGTTAGATTATCAATTAGGTGCCAGAGGACTTAGGTCCATCTGCGAAGCCATATTGAATGATGCGATGTTCGAATTGCCATCTGATGAGTCTACTAAAAACTTGAAGGTGACCCTAGCGTACGCAAAAGGGAAATTCGACAAGTCGAAAATTTCCCAGCTCAAAGTAGCCTAAAGGCATATTCGCACCTAATTATAAGGAAGCCCTCCTGAGCTCAACCTTGCTTCCCTGAGGGATCTGCGCACAAGTTAATCGCACTATCTAATGCCTCTCCACTATTGCCTATTGCATTACTTATAAGGAAGCCATTCCTGCGTTCTAAAGAAGAAGGCGATATAGCCGCGCACCATGAGTTTCCCATCTTCTAGCCACAGCTTGCAGTCATAGACTTTTCCGCTTTCAGTGTCTAGGATGGTCCCATCTTCCCATTCATCTCCATCTTTTTCCATCGCTTTCAAGATTTCTAGGCCAATGACTTTCTTATTATGCTCAACTCCGTTGCATTTATCGCATATGGGGTCTTGATCTTGTTCAGGACTCCTGAATAGTCGGATAATCTTTCCATATGCCTTTCCGTCCTTCTGATAAATTTCAACCACCGCTCTTGGCTTTCCAGTGGCGTCATCTATAGTTTTCCATTTCCCGAAGATGGAGTCTTGGGCTTGAATGCTGAAGCACACTAAGAAGGACAGAAAGAGCAGAAAGAGCTTTGATTTCATTGGATATGTGTATTAAAAATAAAGAGGAAGGACTAGACCTTTTACTGAAGGCTTTTGAAATACGCGACTAATGTTGCTCGTTGATCTGCATCAATCCATGCATCTCTGTGTGCAATCATATAAGAGAGCAAAGGCATTTCCGTTCCCTCTACCATCTCCGCACATTCTTCCAGCTTATGTTGGGATTTCTTTTCATCTAGGCTGGCCCAGCTAGAAAAATTTAGATGTGTCCTAGCTTCTTCGATATGATTCTTAAGCCACCAGGAAACAGGAGCAATATTGCTATACCAAGGGTAGACACTGGTATGTGAATGACAATCATAACAGGCGGTCTTGATCAAGGACTCCACCTCAGCGGGAGCGTCATGTATTGCGAAGAAATCCTCCTCAGCCACCACAGGCGGATTGCTTTTATCTATCCTGATGAATTGGATAAGAAAGAATATCAGGGCTAGTGCGATGAGGATTTTGCGCTTCATAGGAGGTCTAATTTATTGAGCTCAAGATAGGGAATTGGGGGGATTTGGAGAGCTTTGATTCTTATATGGAAAGCATTGCTGCTCTCTTTCCCCCTATATTCATGCTAACCAAAGCTCCTTGAACCAACAAAACCAATACGGATGAAATCGATAACCAGGATGATCCTTATGATAAAACCTGGCTCGTCAAAGTAGATGCCTGTGGGGATCTGGAGTGGCAGGGATGCTCGCCTAGCGGCATTCAAGATTGGGAGATTCAAGATTCAAAATTGGAGGTCTATCCTAATCCTGTTTCTGGCAATGAGATTAACATTCGATTCCCGCGGGAGGAGGTGGTGGAAAAGGTTCAGATCATCGATGGGCAGGGGAGATTCATTCCAGATTCAAAGTTCAAGGTTCCTACAGCGATAATCTTGAATCTGCAATCTTGAATCTTGAATTCTTGGCCCCCGGCCTCTACTCCCTCATCGTCACCACTACGGATGGAGCGGTATATTCAGAGAAAGTGATTATAGAATGATATGCGGTATGCTTTTGAAAATAGGGAATCAGGAATTGAGAATTCCGCGAGAACAGTGAAATCAACGCTTGTTTAAGAAGCTCCTCACAGCCTCTGCCAATAAATCAGCTGCGCCTGGATGAATCCTGAACCAAAGCTCAGGCTCTACGAGCTCAAGTTCTGTGAGCATCAATTCTCCTTGTTTTCCCCACATCACATCCACGCGGCCATAGAGTGGTATTGGGTCACAGGTCTTAATTGATTTTTCTGCGAAGGCTATTTCTTCTTCATTCGCCTCATAGCTTTTGACAGTTCCACCAAAGTCATCTTGAACCCTGAATTCCCCTGTTTTTACTGTTTTCAGGATAGAATGACTGTATTTCCCACCCATAACCATGTGAGAGACTTCGCCTCGTTCCATGATGCTAGTATGGAATTCCTGAAGCATCATTCCTTCCTTTTGAATAAGCTGTTTCAAGATGGCTTCATGTTCCGCTATTCCTGATCTATTGAACCTATACGTGTGTCGTGCCGTTCCTGAAACACAGGGTTTTAGGATAAATTCGTTCCAGTCTTCTTTGGCACAAAGCGAAGCCAGAGAATCCTTTGATCCAATTTCAATGAACCTGCTGGGGACAATGGGGACGCCTTTTTTCTCTAGGTCAATGAGATAATGCTTATCCATATTCCAGAAGATAGTCTCATACGGATTGATGAAGCGAATCTTCTTGGAAGTAGGCCCTATCCAGTCTTTGAATTCTTCAAATCGGTCGAAATAATCCCAAGTGGATCTGAAGATGGCCGCATCGGCTGCTTCCCAGTCAACCTTAGGGTCGCTCCAGTCAACCCGGGTAGCATCTATTCCCTTAGCGGCAAAGGCAAGGCTTAGAATGGACTCTTCATCTAGAATCTGCTGTTCATAGGCGCTGGGGTCCATAGGTGCTAGATACCTGCGTTCAGTGAGGATGTATACTCGCTTATTCATAGACACGAATCTAGAATAAAGCCTTAAGAATAAGGACTTCTAAGCATTGCAATAGAGGTCTGTTTTATTCCATCACGCCCTGAGTTCTCTACTTATATTTGTCTTGAACCCACATGTGCCCTGTATTGTCCCGATTTACACTCAGTTCTCTTCTAGTACTCCTCTCCTTGATTTTCATTTTGGCTTGTTCCAAAGATGACAAGTCGGAGGAGCCTTGTCCTGCGCCTGCTCTTTCTCCTGTGAATATGAACCTTGATGAGCTACCGCATGCCACATTAAGCGACTATAATTTCTTTCAGGGCAATATGGCTGACCTTAATCCAGAGCTAGGCGTTTTGCCTTACGAACTCATTTCCAAGCTCTTCACTGATTATGCGGAGAAGAAGCGCTTTATCTGGATGCCTGAAGATGTTTCGGGAAGCTATGTAGATGACCATGACTTGATTTCTCTTCCTACGGGTGCTGTGCTTATAAAGAACTTTTACTATACCAACGTCTTGCCTTCCATGTCCCAGAGAATAGTGGAAACACGCCTTATTTATAATACTGGGAACGGCTGGGCATTTGCAGAATATGTTTGGAATGATGAGCAAACAGAAGCCTACCTTGATATGGATGGAAGCTACACTCCCATTTCTTGGGTAGATGAGAATTCAATTCAGCACGATATACAGTACCGCATTCCTTCTGAGGTAGAATGTCTAGTATGTCATAAGAAGAATTCCTTGCCAATACCTATTGGGGTGAAGCCACAGAACCTGAATGAAGATCTAGAATATGTGGATGGCACCATGAATCAATTGGCGAAATGGGCATCCATGGGCTATCTTCAAAGTGGTTATCCTGCTGACATTAACACAGTCGTGAAGTGGGATGATCCATCTCAGGATATTACCTTACGAGTGAGGTCCTATATAGATATCAATTGTGCCCACTGCCATGCGGAGGAGTCCCATTGCGATTATCGCCCCATGCGTTTTGCCTTCTCTGAGACTAGCGACCCTGTTAATTTGGGGGTTTGCGTGCCACCCGATGAAGTCATACAGCCTGAATTAACCCACATCGTAGCAAGTGGAACCCCCAATAGATCAGTCCTTTATTATCGATTGAATGCCACAGCTGAGAATGAGCGCATGCCCTTACTCGGAAGGACCATTGTCCATGAAGAAGCAGTGGCTTTAATACAAGAGTGGATAATAGGATTGTCACCGCCTTGTAATTGAATGTATTTTTGAAACCCAAACTCCCTTTTAACATGAAGCAAATCAGTACGTTGATTCTTATTTTCTTGAGCTTTTCAGCCCTACAGGCTCAAGACCAATGCAGCACTGCACTGGACATTACTGCTGGCGTTTATTCCATAGATGCTATAAATGGCTCAGAGATTCCCTCTCCGGTATGCGCATCAGGTGGTGATAATTCTGATTTCGGTGAATGGTACAGGTACACAGCATCTGAGGATTATAGCCTCACCGTAACCACAGACCTCGCTGATAATACGGGTATTGACACCCGCGTGCACATCTACAGTGGTACATGTGGAGCGCTCGTTTGTGAAGGTGGTGATGACGATAGTGGAACAGGATATCTTTCTACGCTTACCATACAGGTAGAGGCGGATGAAATCTATTACATCGCTTTTGATGATAACTGGACTGCGGCCGGATTTGATTTCGCTGTAGTTGAGAATAATCCAATCTCTTATCCACTTCAGTTCACTACAGAGACGATAGACTTGAATGGTTCTGCGGTGTGTATCGTAGATATGGATGGTGACCACTTGGATGACATCGTGGGAGTATCAGGAACTCAAGTCAATGTGCTCACTCAATTGCATGATGGCGGATTCTATTCTTCCAATATCACTACTACCCAAGCTAACCACACTCCATCATGGAGCCTTGCTGCCGGTGACTTGGATAACAATGGTAAAACTGACCTGCTCTACGCTGGTGGAGGAGGAGTGACCTTCATGATGGCGAATAGCACCGGAACTGGTTTTACTGAAGTATCAGGAACTGAGTATGTATTCTGTCAACGTTCCAATATGGCCGACATAAATAATGACGGTATTCTAGATGCTTTTGTATGTCATGATGTAGCTCCTAACGTGTATTACTATAGCGATGGTGCTGGAAACATGACCTTCAATCAAGGTGGACTAGGCGAAACTCCTGATGGAGGTAACTACGGTTCAGTTTGGATAGATTTCAATAATGACCATAACTTGGATATGTTCATAGCTAAGTGCAGAGGAGGAGATTCTCCTGCGAACATTAATCAGATGCACAGGAACAATGGAGATGGCACCTTTACAGAGATAGCGAGCATGATTAATCTTGCTTCCAATGTGCAGACATGGTCTTCAGCTTGGGCCGACTTCGATAATGATGGTGACATGGATGTCCTAATAGGAGCTAGCTCCTTTACCAATGGAGGACACCAATTGATGCGTAACGATGGTGATACATTCACGAACGTTACTGCTGGATCAGGATATGATTTCTTCACGTCTACCGGTATTGAGAATGCCCCAGGTGACTTTAATAACGATGGATTTGTAGATGTTTTCGGAGCTGGAAATACCATCATGCTGAATAACGGAGACATGACCTTTTCTCAAGCTTCAGTTCCATGTGGAAATGGACCAATGGGCGATTTGAATAACGATGGATTCTTGGATATACAGAATGGATCGACATTGTATCTCAATGAAGGAAATGACAATAATTACATCAAGATTTCTACAGTAGGAACGGCAAGTAATATCAACGGAATTGGAGCGCGTATAGAAGTCTATAGCGAGCTAGGAACTCAGATCCGCGATGTACGTTCAGGTGAAGGTTTCCGTTACATGAGCAGCTTGAATGCTCATTTCGGACTTGGTGAGGATACTGAGATAGAAATGATCGTGGTCTACTGGCCTTCAGGAATAGTAGATTATGTGATGAACCCTGATGTGAATCAGCACTTGATTATCGTGGAAGGAAATAGCCCACTGTCAGTGAATGATTTTGAAGAGGCTAATTTCAATATCTATCCTGTACCAGCTATTGACATGCTTTATGTCCAAGAAGTTAAGAACAACAGCTTTGTACGTGTTATTGATATTAACGGCAAAGTCGTAATCAGCACACTACTGCAACAAGGAGCTGTGAATGTTTCTACTCTTTCTCCAGGTGCGTATATCCTCGAAATGAGAACCGCTACAGGATCACTTGGACACAAGAGATTTATGAAGCAATAAAAAGGACTGAATAATAAAAACCCCTTGGTCTACTTGATCAAGGGGTTTTTCTTTTCAATGAAATTGAAGGTGTCTTAGTCCAATGATTTAATCAACGGACTTGGATCTAAGGACAGAGAATCTGCTACTTCTTTAATCAGTTCTACGCGGTACTTAGGAATGGATGTGCACACGCCTTCCATTAGATCCATTGCCATACGATTACTCATGATATAGGTCGAAGTGTTTTCTCCAGCACGCTCTGAAATAGCGTTATGAATAGGAGCTACCAGACTAGTCATCAACTCCTCTTTCGATCTTTTGGCCTCTTTGAATTGCTGATATTCTTCCTTGCTCCATCGGTCCTTCGCAGTTTTCGTCTCAGAAAGACCTAACTCTATAGCTTCTTTATGAGTAGCTATCATCACTTCTTCAAAGCGAACTTTGGAATTTTTATCCCTAACTGATGGATGCGAACTCCTGTTCTTTTCCCAATACCTTAACCCATTTTTTAGGATAATATCTTTCACATAATCAGTGCGAAGGATTCTACCGCTAGGCTGGTTCTTTTCTTTGGCTACTTCTTCACGTAAATCCATCAATTTAGAAAAGACATGCCACTGAACTTCAGTGAAATCCTTCTTGTCTTTTTCCTTCAGATAAGCATCCTGAGTAAGGTTACTATAATCCATACTTTCCCAATAGGCGTTTTCCTCCTTAATCCAAGCTGCGCGCTCTAGCTCTTTGGCTTTTGCATCTACCACATCCATTAAGCTGAAGAGATGAAAGACATCTTGGGCAGCATAGTTCAGCTGCTCCTGACTGAGGGGTCTATTAAACCAATTACTCTTCTGTGCGTCCTTATTCACCTCAATGTCCAAGAATTCTTTCAGGACTACAGCAAGTGAAGATTGAGCGACATCTAGTAAGCGTATAGCTACACCTGTATCATACAGAGCTGTAGGACGGCATCCTTGAAGATGGAAGAGCATGAGATCCTCTTGGAAAGAGAAAACGACCACTGGTTTTTTAGGGTCTTCAAGAATTTTATAGATAGGACTTAGGTCCAATTCTTCGTTTAATGGGTCAATGAGGTAACAGATATCTCCTGCCATGATTTGCATCAGACACATGGTGAAGCCGTACTTATACCTGTTTCTATCGAATTCCAAGTCCACAGCTACGCGTGGGGCCTTTTCTATGGCTGGAATATGCTTCGCTAATTCTGAAGCTGTATTGATGTAGACGATCTGCTCTTTATTCATTCTGCCGCGAAGGTATGCAAAGGAAGCAAAGCATGTCTCCAAGGCCTTTAGTCAACCAGTATGGTGACCACTTCTTGTTTGCTGATATTCATGTTGGGTAAGCTATACATCGCTGACACCTTGCCTTCAACGCATATTTTCTCATTGAGCAAGTATTCCTTATGAATGGAATCGAAATGGATAAAATCCTCTTTTCGTATGTAGATAGAGAAGACCGTATCAGGGAATTTCCTGTCTAGGTTTAACCAATAATTCCCCGACCCACTGAATCGTGTGCTAACTACGGTTCCGCATACATTCACCTTCTTAGGGCTTCCCATCCAGAGCTTTGCTTGAGTCGTATTGATGTTTCCAGGTGATAGAGTGCTCGCTAATAAGGGCTCTACACCACCTGATGCGGAAGAGGGAAACCAATCTTCAATCAAAAATGAACTTTCTATATCATCAGCTCCTGGTAAAGCTGAATAGAAATCAAATCCAGTATAGGCCTCTATTTCATCTATTGAAAAACAGAAGGTAGAAAGTGGATTGGAAAGTCTCTTGTTGGGCATCTTGAAGGCTACTCCTTTCTTGCCGAGTGGGTCCATAACCACTTTAACAAACTCTCCTGGAATCTTTAATTTCTGTGTCCCTCGCTCTATTATTTGATCCTCATCACGTATGACGGGTAATGTAACTACATAGAGATTTACATTATTACGCTCCACATAGGCTCTAATAATGCCTTCCATTTCAGCCCAGGCCTCCCTGTTGAAGTCAGGATGCATTGGGCTCATGTTGGTATAGAAATAGCTTTCAGATAATGCCTTTGGGCTCCAGCGAAAATCCGCAGAAGGAGCTAAGTGGCCTCGGTCATATCCAAATCCGTCATATTGGAATGTGCCGTCAGCGAGGAGTTGTTTCAAGAAATAATCGCTTTCTAGTCCTTCACCTTGAATCAGGGGGTCATCTCGGAAATCATTGGTTCTCGCTATGCTTCCGTCTGCGATATTCCTAGAAATGACATGACTTACCCATGAAGCCTGGTGTGTGTTTTCATTGAAAGAAAGAACCATTCCTAAGTGCATTACTGGCTTTCCCTCTGGAAGGCCAAGTTTCGTTAGTTCTTCCATTAGACCGTTTAGTCTAAGGTCTTCCAATTGAGAAGAAAGACTCTCAAGCTTGATTTTTTGCTCTTGGATAGAAGATTCTAGCGCATCTAATCTTGCCTCTCCGTCTTGGGCAAAACTGAATTGAATGAGGAAGAAGAAGAGAATGGAAAGGAGGTAACGATTCATGCTTATTTCTTAGTGTTCGGTGGGTTGATTTTCTTTGAGCAAGTTAGGCAGCGCTTCTTTGAATTTGTTCAACCTTGGAATAGAAACACTACGCACATATGGATTCTCAGGATGTTTTCGCTCATAATCCTGATGATAATCTTCAGCAGGATAGAATTTCTCCAAAGGAACTATCTCAGTGGCTAAAGGAGCATTATAGTTTCCTGAAGCAGAGAGGGTTGTTTTCATCTGCTCTATAATGACTTTCTCTGATTCATTCTGATACAATATCATGGACCTGTATTGGGTTCCATAATCAGGGGCTTGTCCATTCACAGTCGTAGGATCATGACTTGAAAAGAAAACTTTGACCAACGTTTCATAGCTCACTATTTCAGGGTCGTAATAGACTTCAACAGATTCTGCATGACCTGTTCTTCCAGTTCCAATGCTCTCATAAGTTGGGTCATCAGTATGACCACCTGCATAACCAGAGACTGCTTCTTCAACACCCTTCACACTTTCGAAGATGGCCTCTACACACCAGAAACAACCACTGGCGAAGTATGCCTTTTGAAAACCTGACAAATCTTTATCGCGCTGAACTTCAGTAGGTTCAGCATTGGTAGATTTTACCTCACTTGCACAAGAAGTAAGAAAGAGAAAGAAACAAGGAAGAAGTAAGAGCCTTTTCATGTGTTAAATTTAAGGAATTCTTACATGATTTATGACAGAAGAGAAGAGGGATGAATTTGAAATTCTACGATCTGCAATAGTGCGCTAGCTACTGCTCAGTAACTATTGACTATTACCCAGAAAAGATCACCCTTTTGTCCTATGTATCCGCATTGCTTTCACAACCCAGTTCGGGAGTGGCGTGCGAGGGTCTCGTTTTTTAAGGTCAATGAAGATTCCGAGCTTTTTCATGATGGGCACCTTATGCGTCTCTACGAACTCAATCAGCGTGCCATCAGGATCCTCGATATAGCTGAAGTGCCCAGCTGCATCTCCCATGTCAAAACTGTCAGAGCTATCTACCGTAAAGGCATTATTAGCAGCAGCGCATTCATCACGTAGTAAATCCATGCCCACCACATCAAAACAGAGGTGGATATATCCCAAGTCACCCCAGAAACGATCCGCATATATATTCTTAGGTATTCTGTCTGTAGCTTGTAGGAGTTCTATTTCTGTTGGACCAAGCAGCTTGCTAAAACCTCCTGAAGGGCGCTCAGAATGGCGTAACAGGACTCTGCGAAAGGCATTAGATTCACCTTTTAATTCGGCAAGATCTGCGTGATTTCCTTTTTCATCATAGACTAGCTGATCATAACCCAGGATGCCTGAATAAAAAGCAATGGACTTGTCCATATCCGATACTCCAATAGTGGCTCCCATGACTCCGCCACAGGCAGAACGTTCATTACAAAAACGGTAGTTATCCTCTACAATCTCTATGAGATTTCCCCATGGATCAACAAAGAAGAAATGAGCAAGACCGTCCTTTCTAGTAGAAATAGGGGTCAGCCAGTCCTTCAGCTCGGTTTTCAATTCTTTATGTGCTCTTGCAACATCACTGGAGCGCACTTTCATTCCATTAATCCCTAGATCACCTAACTGAGTTTTAAAGGCAGAGGGAAGAGATTGTCTGCTCGTGAATTGCCAGATTTCTAGGCCACCACCACCTGTCATATTCATGGCCAGAATAGCTTGTCTTGAATGTGCCTTACCGCCTGTATAGCGGGTCATGAGGTTTGCTGTGGCTTCATCATCGAACACTTTGATATCGAATCCAAGATGCTTTCTGTACCAGGTGAAACTAGTTTTGGCATCACGCGTACCTATGCCTATCTGTTGTATTCCGTTGATGATTTTCTTCTCCATACTCAAGTGGCTGATACTTTTTTTGCAATGATCCTAAAAAGAAATGGAAGATACCTGTGCAGATAGATCAGGAAAATCTCCCCTCGGCCTATAAAGATATCCTTCTTCTTTTTTAGGGATCCTTCTAATATTTTCTTCGCGGCTGTTTTTGCCGGAATTCCGTTAAGCTGACCAGGGTCCTTTTCTCCATGTGCTTTTCCTGAAGCATCCAAGGCATGCATGGAGATGTCAGTTTGAATTCTGCCAGGGCTAATTATAGAAACATGTGGCGCCTCGCTTTCTAGCTGCATGGACTCAAAATATCCTTGTAATGCATGTTTTGATGCTGCATAGGCTGACCTGAGTGGGAATCCATAATGTCCTACAACCGATGAGGTCACTATGATTCTGGCCTCTTTGCTTTTATTCAGCAAAGGCATACATGTGCTTGTCCAATGAATACAGCCCATGAAATTTACTTCCATGATTTGTCGTACGACAGAGAATTCTGTTTCAATGGCCTTTCCGCGCTGACTTATTCCGCCATTGTTAATGAGCAGGTCTAACCGGTCAGTGTTTTTTTTGAGTTCTTCAGCTGCCGCTTCTATAGATTGTGCATTGGCAAGGTCCAGATTCAATACATGAATCTTCACCTGTTCATTGGAAAGTTCTTGTTTCAGCGATTCCAGTTTATCCACAGATCGAGCAGCGATGAAGAGCGTACAAGGATTCTTAGCTAGTTCCCGTAAAAGTGCTTCTCCTATGCCTGAACTGGCTCCGGTGATGCATATAACCTGATTTTTGAAAGTTGCGTTCAAAGGGCTCTTATTCAGGTAGTCGTGGATAATTCTAGGGATTCAGAATTCACGCAATAACGTAATCCGCTGGGTTGGGGACCATCTGCGAAGACATGGCCAAGATGGGCATCACAGGTATTGCACATCACCTCTATGCGAATCATCCCGTAGGATTCGTCCTTCACATTTTGAATTGCATTTTCTTTGATGGGCTGGGTAAAACTGGGCCATCCAGTTCCTGACTCGAACTTGATGCTTGAGTCGAAGAGCAATGTTTTACAGCAGACGCAGCTATACACTCCAGGTTCATGGATTCCGCACAATGCGCCACTGTGAGCAATTTCAGTCCCTTTCAATCTGGTAATTTGGAATTGGGCGGGGCTTAAAATAGACTTCCACTCCGCCTCAGTTTTCTCCACACGTTGATCAGGAGACGGGTTGCCATAATTGGCAAATCGGATAAGGTCATTCCACTTGAGCATCAGCGCTGTTTTTTAAACCATAAATATAGGGCTCTGGACCGTGTATATCAGATTGACAAGTAATTCATGTTCAGGAGGTGATACCTGACATTAAAGCTACTTTTGGTCTATCTTAAATACTGAAAATCAGATGAGTACAATTAGAAAAGCGGCCCTTGGATACACATTGGGCCTTGCATTGGTCGTAGGAATGGGGTCTTGTGGTGAAGATACCACGGCCATTGATGCCCAGAAAGCACTGGAACAACAGAGCATTCAGAAAGAAATGGATGTATTGGATAGCGAATCGAAGACTTTGGACCAAGAATTGGATAGTTTAGATCAGGAAATCGAAAAATTAACGAACGATATATAATAGATTATGAGAACTATAAAAGCAATTTCAATCGTATTGATCATCCTTTTCACACAAGGGATAATGGCTCAGGGCCAAGTGAAGAAAGTAGAGGAGAAGGCCATTAAAGTGGAGACCAAAGTGACTCAAGAAGAAGTGAAGGAAGTGCGCAAAGAAGTGAAGTCCAATGAGCAGATGATGAAGGAGAAAATGTCCGTGCAGGATAAGGCTGGAGGCCAACATGACGATGGCAAAACCAGAGGCGTTCATGAGGACAAGCAGGGCCATGAGGGTCATAAGCATACCCAAGGGGATGGACATAATCATGGTAAAGCTGACGCTCATAAGCATGAAGCTGGTGATGGTCACGACCATGGGCAACATAAAGGCAATGCTCACGGACACGATAAAGGTGACAAAGTAGATGGTGAATCTAGCGAGGAGCGCCCAAAAGACACGCGCACTAAGGAAGAACGCCTCCAGTATCACCAAGAGAGAGCTACCACCGTCTCTGAAAGACAGGAGAAAATGGATAGTCGTATCGAAGACGGAGAACAGCGTTTAGAAGAGAAGTATGCGAATAAGGAGATTACTAAAGACGAGTATACCCATAGAAAGCAACAACTTGAAGATGCTAAATCGAAAAAGGCTGCATTGGAAGGAAGAGAGCAGAAGCTTCAAGAGAAAATTGATAAGCAATCAGAACCAGCTGAACCTGCGAAGGAAGTGAAGTAATAAAATCATTTCATTGAATCTGAAAAAGGGGCCATATTGGCCTCTTTTTTTTGTTTAGAGCTCTGAAAGCACTCTTTTTGGTTACGAGATACAATTTTTCTAGTCCCTTGCCTTTTACCTCCTTGGAGTCATGCTGGTGAAACTCAAACTCATCCTGTTCTTTGATGAGATTATAGGTTTCTTCTGAGATATTGACCTTATCTATCTCACCACGACTTTCCATTCTATTAGCTTCATTTACAGTGTCTCCCCAAAGGTCATATTGAAATTTCATTTCCCTAGCAATACCTGCAAATATTGGCTTGTGTGAACTCTAACCCGCTTTTGGAATCCACATTTTCCTTGCTCTTTTTTTCTTGATATCTGGCCATGATGAACTCTTGCATCTATAGGCAAGCTAAAACTGCATTCTTAGCTGATTGTCCCACTTTGTTATTCAAGCCAGCGGCCCCCATATGTGAATCACCTGTCGCTTTGATTTTTAGGCCTGTATAGATTCAGCTCTGTCTTCGGTGCTCTATTTACCCAGCTGTCTGTGATGTTAATAGCGCTAGCGTATCAGGACAGGGATTGAGCTTGATAATTTAGAAATCAGAAATTTATTATACTGAATGGCAACTACTGTGCAAGGGAGTAAATCCGCTTGGCTGCATTTAGTTCACTGAATTTTAACACCTAATTTGTTACACCCACTACCCCCACCCAGACCTCCTGAGTTGAAGTTTATCTCTATGCTGTCTTGCCAGAGGTGTAGGTTGTAATAATTGCTTGGGAAAGGGCTGGAGGAGAACGTTCCGTTGCTGTCTATGGGGATGTTCATGGTTCCATTTAGACTGATGGAGTCCGTGCTGCCAGGGATTATGGAAATACTGATGATCTCCGTGAACTCATTGCTCGTGCCAGGCTCGTCTAGCATCCAACTGTAACAGTTAGAAAGCATGCTATAATCACCTACCCATACTGTGCGGTAATCAGCAGGAGCTTCTGGTTCCAGTTCTACTTCGCTCTTTACACAGGAGAAAAAAAGCAACGTGAAAAGGATGATAGAGTAAGAGTATTTCATTGCAACTTAAAGTTAGTGAAGAAAAGGAGCTAATGCGCAATGCATTTTGCACATTTCTTGCACAGCCAAAAATAATATACTTGAGGTTTGATTCAAAAGTTCAATGCCTAATTAGACCATACTGCATACCGTTTTCTGCGCAATTCTAAACACAATTCTACTTCTTTGGCCAAAGCTTCCGTCCTTGTTAACAGAGGAGCTATATGATTATATAAACTCGGTCTCAGATAACGGCCATATTTCTTAACTATGGAGGAAGATAGCTTGTGTCCCTTGGCGTTTCTATATCCTGTTTTATGCTGTTCTAAGCGCTCTTTAGGCGTTTTAGAGCTCATTCCCACATAAAGGCATTCCAAGACACCATTGAACTGAGGATTCGCCTCTCTGAAGCGCTTATGCTCTGTATACACTTTCTTGGAAAGCTCTATGACATATATGTGATATTCTGTCTTGTGCATGAAGTGTTTGTGCGTGGCCTGAATAGTTGAACTAAAGGGAAAACGAAAATTTAAAATTAGCCATGCAATTCTCCATTCCGAATTTTTCAATAAATGAAATCAATATAAGAACTCCCACAAGGGATTCAGTGTGTTATTTCTAGTGATCATCTTCAGGATATTCTCGAAGTATTCGTTTTCTTTCTGACCACTTTCTTGGATTATGGGTTTAAAGGCGTAGGAAACTCATTGGAAAAATAGAGGTGAGATCTAGTTTCCATTTGGTAGCTTCCTTATTGAACTCGGAGAACAGTGGTGATTGCTCTCCATAAGAAATCATATAGCCCTTAGCTAGAGTGCCATCCATTTCTACATCTCCTATTTCAATGTTCTTCACGCTGCTTTTTGCCCACCATACCTTCTTTAATGGCATAGCCTAAAAGAGATCTTGCATCAAAGGACTTCAGCAATTTGTTAGGCGTTCTATAACGTATGCTGAGTACCATGAATTTATCTAGCACATTCATGGAATCTAAAGCTAGCGAATCAGAGGGTCTGGCTAAATGAAGGATGTTACTGTAATTCCCTATAGTCTTAGCGTCAACATAGTGTACCGACTCTTTTCCGGCATTATTCAAGATGGACGACCTGTAGGAATCAAAACCCATTCTCTCCCTTTGTTCTTCTCTTCTTTGTGCGAAGAATAATTGATTGCTTAGGGAGATTTTAAGGTGCAGAAGGAGGTATTTTTCTCATGAGGATTAGACGCATAAATGGGCCTATTAAAGATGTGAAGGTGATAGTTCCAGATACTTTAGGAAACGCATTTGAAGTAGAACGTGACCGCGTATTACCTTGCTCAAAATCCACGACTACGGGGTAATTATTTTTTTGAGAGGTTAAGATCTATAGACTTACCAGCCCGATTCTTTTTTCATTTATATAAA
>CALFHF010000089.1 GCA_937875855.1 uncultured Flavobacteriales bacterium | reverse complement strand
TGATACCTCACTCCTGTCTCGAAGGATGCCAAGGATTCAGGACTTAGGATGTCTTTGAGCGTATGAGCTCCCAATGCTCCAAGAGCCACAGCAATGGCCATGCTTATGGCTGCAATTTGGGTCCATTTAGTTTCCATGGTACAAAGAAAAGGCCTCGAGATCAATTCTCGAGGCCTTTTTCAAACATGCTTGTGCAGCTTATCAACGCTTACTGCGCTCATCCATCTCCTGATCGAAGATTGCTCGGAACTTCTCATAATCATAGTCAATCTTCAAACGCTCATCTTTAGTGATACGCTCATTATAATCAGCCGCGATGTCGGCACCACTTAATTCTATCGCTACATAATATTTGAAGGCACCAGTAGCATTAACCTGAACGGGCTGAGAACA
The DNA here is from genome assembly GCA_937875855.1 of uncultured Flavobacteriales bacterium. GTDB lineage: Bacteria > Bacteroidota > Bacteroidia > Flavobacteriales_D > JABDKJ01 > JABDLZ01. Next base: position 9,239 of record CALFHF010000089.1, on the reverse strand, counting down.
AATAGTCTTAACACCGCTCAGATTCTGATCAATGACCTCTCGGGTTAATCCTTCAAATCGCTCTTCTATCTCCTCGCGGTTATTGAACTCACGTGAATTCACGTAATTATCAATCACGCCTTTGATTGTAGTTTGAAGAGAGGAAGCTAAATCAGCGCGGGCATTGGCCATTGCTTTTTTCTTAGCTGTTGCCTGATCAGAGCTTTCGCCCAGTGCATTGGCCCTGAAATATTTTTTATCGCTGAAGAACTCATCTCCAGAACAATATTCTTTAATGGCGGTTTCACCTGCTGGAGGCGCATTCTTTTCGGCCAGTTTTTTCTTCTTTCCGCATGCGGTGCCCAGGATCAAGGTGCTGGCAATGAGCACCATTCCAAAGGTCTTCAATAGGTAGATCTTTTTATTCATAATCCTTTAATTTTTCTTTATTAGTTCCCAGAATTGTGCCAAAATCAGAACATGCTGTCTAACAATGACTTAAGCATTTCTTCATTGATTAATTCAGAGGCTTTTTGTAGTGATTTTGTAGTGGCCATTTCAAGGTTTGAATGTACTCCTTTTACAGCATTGAACTCCTTCTCAAAATGAATCTCATCACTTTGTAAATCCTGCGCTATGATATTCACATCAGTATACACAACTTGAAACCCTTGATTCATTCCCCCATCTCTGCTCTTCGCTATGACTCTAATGCGGTACTGACTATTAGAGTCCATAGCGATGGAACTTTTCGCCATCTGCATCATCATGGCGGCTCGCATAACATCACAGCTTTTTTCAGGTCCATCCCCCATTATCTGAACACATTCTAGGCTCATACTTGGATAGGATACTTGAATATCTATTTGCACTACTTCTCCTCTGAGTAGGCTTTTTAAAAAGGTCAATGAAGGGTCTTTTATACTTTTTCTAAGCTCCAAAAATGGATCTACTTCTACACTCAAAGTCTCTCTGGCTGTATCTCCTGGCTTGATGTTTAGCTTCACTAAATCACTTTCCTTGGATTTGCTCTCACCTTTTCCTTGCCTATAAATAAAAGGTGCCGCTTCTGAATTCCTACCATCAACCATAGACCTTACGGTAATTTGATGTTCAAAGCCATTGTCAATATTCAATAGAATATACTCTGTATCAGACTTCAACTTGAAGTTGTTCCTCATGTCCATTAACTCTGAAAGGGCATTTCCATCTACAGCGCCTTGGTCTTCTAATCCTGGATAGTAATTATCCTCTCCCCAATAAAGCTTTAGATCTCCCATGGATTTAATGAAGTACTCAGCAGCTATGGCTACATTACCAGCAAATCTTGCCTTACGCGCTAGGTTCAGGTTATTAAAAGATCGTTCAATGGCTTTGCGCTGGCGTTCTTGTTTAACCTGCTCATATTGAGCTTTATTCAACCTATAATAAACCCAATATTCTGTTGGTGTTTCATAGTTATCATATGCCTCGAATCCTTCCAAATCAATGCTAGTCTGTGTGCTAATTTGCTCTGTGAAAGAAGCACTGAAACGTTCGTCATGCTCCAACGTATAGAGTAAAGAATTACTGTTCACCTTCACTTGAATCTCCCCCGCCATGTCATTCAGGGCGTTCTTCTTGGCTAATGCTTGATACTCTTCTAGAGGTCCTGATTTATTGGCTCGACCTATCCCGATATAGTCCATGCTAGACACAGGTCTATTCTGAACCCAATTAGGCCTAGTGCTAATTCCTTGTACTTCAGTTTTGACCGTTTCTTTTGGTCCTCCACAAGCCATCAACAAAGTCATTGATATATAGAAAAAGGAATTTCTCATCTATTCAAGTATAACTCTACTTTGGTTGATAATGACTGGGCCAAATCAACAAGGGACTGATTAGAAAGCGTGCTTAGAGGTTCTAATTCTGAACGAGCATGCAAGAGGTTCTGCATTTCGTCAACGGCAGCCCTGGATACATCAGGCCGGCCATCTAATTGGGAGAAGAGATTCTTTCTGTCTCCCGCATAACTAGCGAAACTCACCTGATCCACACTTTGTTTTTCAATAACCTCGCTGAGCAATACCTCTCCAGTTTCTAAGGAGATGAGCTTCATATGAAAACTCAAATACACTGAGTTTTTATCGGTGTATTGGTTGTATGTCACAGGTTTGTAGCGAAATCCCAGCTTCTCTTTACCATCCTCGCCTCGTTCTTTGAAAGAATAACTTTCATACCCATTCATCGTTACTCTTTTCAATTGTCCTCGCTCCTCTCTGTATTCAATCAACGTTCCAATAAGCAGGGATTTCGCTCCAATTAAGTTCCCAGCTTCTATTGCTGTTTGCTCGTCTATGATCCCAGTCAAGCTGAAATTCTGTTCAGCCAATATCTGCTGTAGGTTCTGTCTATCTACAACACGCAGAAATGGATTTTCCAGATTTACTAATGCATTCAAGGTGTATGCATGTGCTTTAGGTGCAGCACTCATGCTCGGAGTGTGGTTTTCAAAAGGCAGAATGGCCATCACGAAAGCTCCTTTAACTTGGCATTCCTTCTTCAGGGACTGAACATCTTTGTAATTCTTGACCCTTAAAATATCGTCAAAGAGATAATAGGCTTTGCGATATGCTCCTGTGGACATCTCTTCACTTGCTCTCCTGTATTTAGGCTCAAGCACTGAGGTTCCCTTTAATGATTCCACATCACGATATCCGGGATGAATCTGTAAAATTTCATCAAAAATCACTTTGGAACCAGTAAAATCATCTTGTTCTAACTTCGTGATTCCTTGCTCATATCGCTCATTCAAGTAGCTCTCTTCATTGCTAGCGTAAGTCATGTAATAATGATCAGGAACACTCAGGTCTGCTCCATATTTCTTCACTTCTTTCTTGAATCCATCAGCTTTTATGAATGCATAAACTGACTCCTTGGATCTATTCATCATGGCGTTGCGACTGAAGTCATCAAGGTAAGTGTTCAGGACTTTTTGCCCTGTCAATTGCAAGCCTTCTCGGCTGGCTGTGTTGCTCATGTTCTTATTCAAGGAAGACTTGAATGCATTCACAGCATCCATATCCAATCCTGAAGCCTGGAATTCAATCCCATCTTTCATCAATGACTTGGACGTAGAACATGCCCCAAAAATAATGATCAGTGTGAGCAAAGCGAGCACCCGAAGGTGATAAGTAAGCGTATTCATAATGCGATCTTTAGATGACAGTTTCCAAGCTCTGTGCCAAAGAGTGTTTTGTAGGGATTTTGATGGTTGTTTGATGTTGTTCAGAGATTTCTGGTGTTGAAGGTATCTCCTTGGGATATATTTCCAGTTTGGATTCCTTTTTTAAACCAGCGCACTCTTTGCTCTGAGGTTCCGTGTGTAAAACTGTCTGGAACTACATAGCCCCTTGCTTGTTTCTGTATTCTATCATCCCCTATTGCATTAGCGCAACTTATGGCTTCCTCTACATCTCCTTCTTCAAGGATTCTCTTGGTCTGATCAGCATGATGAGCCCACACCCCTGCTAAGAAATCAGCTTGTAGCTCTAGGCGCACTGAAAGTTGATTATAGTCTGTCTCAGAGACTCTTCCACGCTGTGAGGATACTTTGCTGGTATATCCCAAGAGATTCTGCACATGATGCGCTACTTCATGCGCCACGACATAGGCCATAGCGAAGTCACCTGGTGCTCCGAATTTCTGACTCAATTCCCTATAAAAACTCAAATCGATGTAGAGCTTTTGATCTCCAGGACAGTAAAATGGCCCTGTGGCTGAACTTGCCATTCCACATGCGCTCTTCACCTGAAAATCAAATATCACTAACGTTGGTTCTACGTATTGACGGCCTAACTGATCTCTAAAAATGGTGTTCCATACATCTTCTGTGTCCTTCAGTACCACCGAAACGAATTGAGCGAGGTCTGCTTCTTCTTGGCTTTGTGCCTCATAAGGTTGGGGTTGCTCTGTCTGAACTGTCGTGTCAATCGCTCCTGATTGTAAAAGCGCCATAGGATCAACACCCAGCATGACTAAGATGATGATTACAATCAAACTACCACATCCAAGGCTTTTCCCACCTATGCGCAGGCCGCCCATACGTCCACGGCTTCCCCTACCACCCCGTTGGTCTTCTACATTGCTACTTCCTTGCCTTCCTCTCCATTTCATGATTCACATGCTTTTTTGAGCTCTACCTTAAAGGGATCCAAATACTTTTTTCAATAGACCCGTAACTCGTGCTGCTGGATTTTGTCTAATCTTAGCTTCCTCGGCACTTAGCAGGGTAAAGAGTCCATCTATAGCCTTCTCCGTGACGTAATTATTGAGGTCTGGATCCACCTTCTGACCTCCTGTAATCAACGCAGCCGTGTTGTACGCATTGGATAGTGGTGTCCAATTCTCTCCTACTTTTACCCTAGACACAGCGGTCTCCACTGCAGGCTGGAAAGCAGCTCTCAAGCGATCATAGGTTTTATCTCTTAAATATGATGTCGCAGCATTTTGTTCTCCTTTCAAAATGGCGAATCCATCACTGATGCTCATGCTTAATACAGCGTCTAGGAATATAGGAGCTGCTTCTTTGCTGGCTTCCTCAGCTGCCCTGTTCATGATAGTGACGAATTTATCTACCTGCGGCTGCAATCCAAGATCTACTGCTGTATTCATGACCTTCATCGCATCTTCAGGAAAGGAAATATGGATACTGGGATTTAAGTTAAATCCATCTAAGGCTGATCCGCGAGCCGCAGCATTCTCTATTCCCACCGTAAGAGCCTCTTTTAAACCCGCGATTACTTCTTCATTGGTCAAGGAGCTTGATTCTCCATTTAGGATGGTATCAGCTGTTTCTATGGTTCTTAGTAAGTCCTGATTCGTGCATGAAAAGATGGACAAGATGGCGAAAGCGAAAAGTAAGTTATTCATTTTTTTTAGGTCAATGAGGGTGCTCTCTGCCTTTGATCTCTCCTCCATTGAATTTATTATCTAAGTCTTTTTCCTCTTTGAGTTGCTCTTCACTAGGTAAGGCATTTCCTAGTACATCCAAATCAGGCTGACCAGCATTTAACCAAGCAGTGTACCAAAGACTTCCCAATGAGATGATACTCTGTCTCATTCTGCGCTCTATCATGTTATCTAACATGTCGCTATATTCCTTGGAAAACTCATAACTATAGGTCTGAATGGTAGCTGTGCCCCGTGATTCCACTCCATATTTCTTATCAGAAGAAGTAGTCTCTGTCAGTGTTTTCTCGAAGCTAAGTACTGAATCTACCGCCAAATGGCTCTTTCTAACCTCCGTCCAAATAAATGCCAACGCATCTTCCTTGTAATCGGCTTTTCCCACTAAATAATCATAGTCTTCAGCAAAAAGTTCAGGAACACGCGACTCCCAGAATCCGTGTATGCCTTTCTGATTGGTCATTTGACCATTATAATTCTCCGTGGTATGCAATGGGACATGAGCATCTCCCACATAATGACCTAAGTCAGAAGCTGTTCTCAATATCCTATACGTATCTCCTTGCCTGAAGGCCTCCTCTAGCCATCTCATGGTCACAGATACATGCCAAGGCACGATACCATACGCCTGCAACGTATCCTCAGAAAACTTGGCGATAGCATCATTCCATTTCTGTGGCACAAGCTCGAAGGGGTCTTGTCCTTCATGAGCATAATGGTCTATATCTATATAATGTCTTGGCGCTTCTCCCTCCACAGCATATCTTCTTTTATCAGGGTCAACAGCATGCTCCGTTAGGAATTCTATATGCTTCTTAAAGAAGCCAATCATGGGTGGAGGTAACGTAAAAACTGCCATTCTGTTAATTCGCTTATGGCCAAAGAAACCCCAAGGAGTATCATTCGATGACAGCTGAATGGGAACTAATATGGCCCAAACTATAACTAGACAAGATATTCTGCGTATCATTCTGTGGATAGGAGGGCTTATCATTGTGACGAAAATAGGATAAAGCCTTTGATGGAGTCATTCAATATTTCTAATATTATCAAAGACGATAAAGAAAATATAGGATTAGGGGATCGGATTAAGGCCATGTGCATAAGGGTGGTTTATTTCTTTCCTGTTCAATTGCTCATCTTGCATTTGAAGAAGAATCACTTGCTTCTGGTCTTCTGGTTCCTTCTTGTAGGTTATGTTTCAGGCCTTCTCGCTTCTAAATATGGAGTTAGCTATCTCTTCTTGTATCCTGAATACTTGGGTCAAGTAAACTTCTGGTCGTACTTCACATTAGGCTTTGCCCTGGGAGGATTCATCACTGCTTTCAATATATATTCCTATGTGATTCATGCACATAGATTTCCATTTCTAGCAACCCTGTCTAGGCCGTTCTACAAATTCTGCATCAATAATTTCATTCTGCCTGCCCTATTTTTGATCTTTTACCTCCAGCGTGCGTTTCGCTTCAAGATGGATGTGGAATTTGAGTCTATATGGGTGATTATAGGTCACCTGAGTGGGATGTTAGCAGGGCTATTGGTCTTCCAGAGTATAAGCCTAATCTATTTCTATACCACCAATAAAGACGCTGTCGGATTCGCAGGAGCCAAGGAAGAAAAGCCTAAAGGAAGATTTGGAAGTATTTATGACCGTCTCTTGATGGAGCGTAATAAGCAGAAAGAACGCACATGGAATAACCGTCCCTGGAGAGTAGACACCTATATAAAGGGGCTTACCTCTGTCAAGTATGCCCGTGACGTGGATCACTATGATGATGAGACCATGCTCAAGGTGTTTTCCCAGAATCACTTTAATGCTTCCCTCTTTGAATTGCTTCTCGTGGTGACTTTTCTTATCGTAGCGAACTATAGCGGATCAGGATTATTTGCCCTTCCAGGAGGTGCTAGTGTGATTCTAGTTTTCACCATTCTCCTTATGATCCTAAGTATGTTCCTTTCTTGGTTTAGGGGTTGGGCGGTTAGCTTGATCATCCTCCTCGCGCTTGTTGCCAATTCCTATACCGACCAACAAGGCCTTAAAGTAGGCACGAACAAAATCTACGGATTGAGTTATAAAGGTGCCCCAGTTCCATACGACCCTGAAGTCTCTAGTCGATTAGAAGGCCATACCATTCAGCGCAGGGATATGGCTAATATGGAACACATCCTAGACCTATGGAAGAAGAATAACTTGGTCTATTTAAAGGGAGAAGAAAAACCCAAGCTCGTTATCATTCAGTGCAGTGGTGGAGGATTGAGATCTGCTTTATGGACAACTACCATACTGAACGAAGTAGACAGCGTGCTGGACGGAAGTCTCTTCAATAGGACGTTTTTAATTACGGGTGCCTCTGGAGGAATCTTGGGAGCAGCGAGCTTAAGAGAACAGTATATCAATAACGGATATCAAAACATCTATAAAGGAAGGTATGCACTTCAGGAAGGAATAAGCAAGGACCTATTGAATCCGCTTTTATCAAGTATCTCGAGCACTGACCTTTTTTACAGCCTGAACAGCTTCGAGTATCAAGGAACTAAATATCCGGTAGATAGAGCATATCGTTTTGAAGAACAGTTTTTATCCAATGTGGGCTTGGATTTAGGGCGTTCCCTAGGTTCTTATAAGCAAGATGAAGAAGAAGCTAAGATTCCGCTCTTGCTTATCTCTCCTACTATCATCAATGATGGACGCAGGCTTCTAGTATCTAATATCCCCATGTCCTTTATGTCTTGGGGAGAAGGAATAGATGACCATATGCTTGATCATCAGCAGGAATATGTAGAATTCTCACGTCTTTTTAAGGACAAAAATGCAGGTAATGCACGCTTGATTTCTCTGCTCAGAGCTAATGCTACTTTCCCATATATACTGCCTCAAGTAAGCCTTCCTACGGATCCCGAGATTCAGATTATGGATGCCGGAATCAGGGATAATTTCGGGTATGATTTGAGCTATCTATTTATCTCTAGCATGAGAAATTGGATTGAAGAGAATACCAGTGGCGTAGTCATCGTTCAGGTGCGCGATAAGCGTAAGGATATCAATGAGAAAGCGCCTGGAAATTCATTGATTCAAAGGCTCTCAAGTCCATTGGGCAATGTTTATGGGAATTTCACTAAGACTCAAGACTTCGTAGATGATGCCCTGTTTAGTCAACTGCAGAGATCCATGGAAATCCCTGTGACTTCTTACCGTCTGCAGATGGAACAACCTGGCTCTGTTAATGTCTCTATGAGCTATCACCTTACTGCATTAGAAAAGGATATCATTCGTCAATCTCTATTCAGCGCTGAAAATAGAAAATCAATCGAGGCTATAAAATTAGAGCTCGAACACTGATTTTATAATCTCTATTCGTATCCTTGCAGAATGACATTGAAGATTCATTTTTTCATTTTTGTTCTCCTAACAGCTATGCTAAGCTCTTGCACGGCATATACCTGTGAGGATTTCAAGCTAGGTGAATATGCCTATGCTGAAGAAGCTTATAAGGACGTGAAGATTATTCGCACAGCTAGCGAGCAGAAAGAATTTCAAGTGCGAGATGGCAAGCAAGTTGAAGACACTTATTCTATTAGTTGGGACGGACCTTGCTCTTATACTTTGGTCTTCAAAGCCACGAATAGTGAAGTAGATCAGTTTCATACTCAATATGACACTATTCGCGTGAGAATCCAAGAAATCACGAACGATGGGTATGTCTTCGAAACTTTTCTGAACGGAAAAAACCCACGTGGGGAATTCATAAAGATTAACTAATGGCCAAGAAGAATGCGGCAGGTGCTGGAGGCGGAATGGTCTATAGCACAGGAAATTCGGGCTCATCTAGTGATCACAGCCAAGTAAATCAAAAGGCGATTCATGCATCTGACCAATTGCTTTATCTCTCTATAGACCGTAAACAACGAAGAGGAAAGGAAGTGACCCTTATAGAAGGCTTTCAAGGGCCTGATTTGGCTTTGGTTGAATTAGCGAAAAATCTAAAGAGCAAATGTGGAACTGGAGGTTCGGCAAAAGATGGCCAAATCATCATCCAAGGAAATTTCAGAGATAAAATCATCCTCATGTTAGAAAGCGAAGGCTATAAGGTCAAGCGAAAAGGAGGCTGAATCCCTCCACTTTCTATTCTGCATCTATTGTGCATTCGTCCACTTAACTTCTCATTGACATGAAAAAACAACTAGTTAGCTGCCTGAAGACTGCGACCTATATTTCCTTAATTGCGCTTTGGAGCTCATGCGGAACTGAGAAAGCAAGTACTGACGAAGTGCTAACTGAAGTCACTGAAGAAGTAACTGGAACGATTCAAGAC
>CALFHF010000088.1 GCA_937875855.1 uncultured Flavobacteriales bacterium | reverse complement strand
TCAATGGCTGTATATAATCTTTTATATCAAGATGCATCAGGACGCTTAAAATGAATTAAGTCAGTGAAGTTTTGGCCGTCTTCTGAAGTACCAACTGCTTGACTTCTTGTTCAATAATGATGGCCTGGAGGTCTGATTCATTAATCTTTATTTGGTCACCTATGCCAGTCATGGATTTGAGCATTTCACGCGGAGACCTCCATTCAAAAGCAGTTAAGGTCATGGACGCAGCTGCGATTATTCCTAAGAATAGGAGGGGTCTTCTTTTCTTCTTTACATCATACAGGCGGTTTTTTAGCTGAATCTTTCAGATGCTTCGGTTTTAAGGTAAATACACTTATCCAACGCTTCAGTTCAGCGCTATAACATGTAAAGTGGGAGTTTTTCATTGCTGATCTAATGAATGGTCAAATCATGAAAGGAACTGCAAGTATGCGCTTTCAGATGCGTATATTGCCTCCTTAGAAACAAAAACAAAACATGATTCGATCTTTCCTCTTCCTGCTCCTTTTTATTTCCTCCACCATTCGTGTTTCTGCCCATGAAGGCATGTGGATTCCTGCGTTGCTCAACAGCCTCAATGCTGATGATATGAGCGCTTCAGGTCTCAGGTTAAGCGCTGAGGATATTTATAGTGTAAATAACTCATCGCTTAAGGATGCCATAGTCCATTTTGGAGGAGGCTGCACTGCTGAAGTAATTAGCAATAAAGGACTTATCCTGACGAACTATCACTGTGGGTATGGAGAGATTCAAAGCCATAGCAGCATCACCCAAGATTATCTTTCTCAAGGGTTTTGGGCTAAGAACAGGTCAGAAGAACTTATGAATCCTGGCCTTACAGCAACATTTATCGTGCGTATTGAAGACGTCACCCATCTAATGTCTAGTGGTATTTCAGAAGGAATGCAGGCCAATGAAAGGAATAAGGTCCTTTATGAAAACAGCAAGAGACTAGAAACTGAGTACAGTATAGAAGGACAAACTGCTTCAGTAAGGGCTTTTTTCTACGGCAATGAATATTACATGATTATCTCTCAGACGTATAAAGATGTCAGGCTAGTAGGAGCGCCACCTTCATCCATTGGGAAGTTCGGTGGAGATACCGATAACTGGGTATGGCCGAGGCACACAGGAGATTTTTCACTATTCAGAATCTACGCTGATGCAAACAATGAGCCAGCTGAACCCAACGCAGATAATGTTCCTTATGCACCTAAGAAGCACTTACAGATTAATCTTTCAGGAGGACAAGAAGGAGACTTTACCATGGTCTATGGATTTCCAGGACGCACGGAGCAATACTTGACTTCTGACGCTGTGGATCAAATAGTATCCGTGACTAACCCGCTCTTCATATACATGCGCGAGACTAGTCTTGGTATCATAGATGCGGCTATGGCTTCTGACGATGAGATTCGTATTAAGTATGCTGCCAAGCAGGCCAGTATTTCTAATGCATATAAGAAATGGATAGGTCAAAATTTTGGACTTAAATCCTATAAGGCCATTGATAAGAAAAAGGAATTTGAGAAAAATTTCAAGGCATGGACAATGG
>CALFHF010000087.1 GCA_937875855.1 uncultured Flavobacteriales bacterium | reverse complement strand
TTCTGCGCTGTTCCTGATTTCATGCGTGTGCTGCCAGTGACAAACTCTGGCCCTACTACTATATCTATAGGATGGTCAGCTTCGGCTGCTACGGGTGAACCTGCATTGCAACAAATGGAAGCTGTCAGGATTCCTTTCTCACGGCATTTTCTAAGTGCTCCAATCACATATGGAGTCCTACCTGAAGCCGCGATTCCGACTACAGTATCCAATTCCCCTACTTTATATTCTTGAAGATCTTTCCAGCCTTGTCCCAGGTCATCCTCAGCAAACTCTACTGCTTTTCTGATTGCACTGTCGCCACCTGCAATAATTCCTGCCACCATTCCATGAGGCACTCCGTAGGTAGGAGGACATTCTGAAGCGTCCACTATTCCCAGTCTCCCGCTAGTACCCGCTCCCATATAAAAGAGTCTTCCACCTAAAGCCATGCGCTTATGAAGCTGATCTACGAAGGCTGAGATTTGAGGAATTTTTTCCTTTACCCGCTCTGCGACCTTAGCATCTTCTTGATTCATGCAGGTCAAGATTTTCGAGGTTTCCATCTTGTCTAGGTCATTATGGAACGATTCCTGTTCTGTGGTCTGTATATAGGTCATTTCACAAAGATGTGATCTTAGAATCTAATGGCATATAAAATGTTCAATCAAATTGGCTGTATATTTACAGCCAATGTCTGATAATCTCAAGCGAAACGATTTGATAGTCAGATATCCGTTTAACCCTGGGTCATTGACGAGTTTAAACACTCGAGGATCCTTTTAATTTTATTTAGTACATGAACATTTTCGTAGCCAAGTTGGACTATGGCGTTAAGAGTCACGAACTCGAAGATTTATTCACACCTTTCGGAGTTGTGGACTCAGCAAAAGTCATCAATGACCGTGAAACCGGCCGATCAAAAGGTTTTGGTTTTGTAGAGATGCCGAACGATGAAGAAGGAAGAAAAGCAATCGAAGAGCTTGATGGTTCTTCTGTTAGAGGCCGTGACATCGTGGTGAAGACGGCTGAAGAAAGACGTTGATCTGAAGACACCCTTTAATGAAAGTCCCGCCCTAAAGCGGGACTTTTTTTGTGCCTACATCCAGTAAGACCTCTTTCAATTCCCATCTTGGAACAATTTAATTTTCTTTTCTGAAGTCCGATAAAACCGCAGATCTTGGCTAGAATTTTGATGTAATAAGACTTCAGTAAAATATAATTTCGACACGCTATCTATTGCCATGTATGAACGCTAGACTTATCTTTTATCTCCCTGCTTTGCCTACGTATAGAGCAGCACTCCTGCTGCTTGGCATAGGCCTTTCAACAGTCATAAAAGCTCAGAACTTGATTTTAACCGATAAAGAAACAGGTGAAAAGCTGGAATCGGTGATGTTGTTGAGTGATGTTCCTAAGGCTTTTTCTGTAAGTCATGCGAATGGAATCGCTGACCTAAGTCCTTTCAAGGGTGCTGTAAAGATTCAAGTAATGATTCTAGGCTATGGAACTGAGGTCTTGAGCTACGCTCGTCTTCAAGAACTAGGTTTTAAACTTGCCCTCAGACCTTCAGGGATCAACATAGAACCTATCACTATTTCGGCAACACGCTGGAACCAACGTGCAGGAAGGAGTCCTGAGAAAATCATGAGCATCTCTCCTAAAGAGGTGCAATTCCAAAATCCTCAAACAGCTGCTGATCTGCTTGGGAGCAGCGGTGAAGTCTTTATCCAAAAAAGCCAGCAAGGCGGAGGAAGCCCTATGATCAGGGGCTTCTCAGCGAATAGGCTGCTCTATGTTGTAGATGGCGTTCGTATGAATACGGCCATCTTTCGTGGCGGAAATTTGCAAAACGTCATCTCTCTGGATCCGCTTATGATGGAATCTACTGAGGTTATGTTCGGACCAGGATCTGTGATTTATGGTAGCGATGCTATAGGCGGTGTTATGAATTTCAATACCTATAGTCCTCAGTTCAGTTCTCATGAAATAGAGGTGACCGGGAAGGCTATGAACCGCTATTCCAGCGCCAATTCGGAGAAAGCATATCATGTTCGTTTGAATGTTTCAGGTAAGAAACTTGCCTCTGTTACCGGATTCTCTTTCCATGATTTCGGGAATCTCAGAATGGGGAGTCATGGACCTGATGATTATTTGCGTCCTTTCTATGTACAGCGATTCGGGAACGTAGATTCTATCTTGATTAATCCTGATTCGAGGCTTCAGATTCCTTCCGCCTATTCCCAAGCTAATTTTACTCAAAAACTAAAACTGCGAGTTTCCAAATCTTGGAACATAGATTATGGATTTCACTATTCTGAAACCTCTCCCTATACTCGCTATGACCGTGAAATCAGATATAAGAATGGCAATGCGAGATATGGGGAATGGTCTTATGGGCCGCAGGTGTGGCTGATGAACAACCTGAGCGCTGAACTCACTGCAGAGCACAAACTTTTTGACGGGCTCATGCTAAGGCTAGCCCAACAACATTTTGAAGAAAGCAGAAGAAGTCGAAACCTAAACGCGAGCACCCGTGAAATGAGAAATGAAGAGGTAGAAGCCTACTCATTCAATATGGATTTCACAA
>CALFHF010000086.1 GCA_937875855.1 uncultured Flavobacteriales bacterium | reverse complement strand
ACTGATCTTAAATATACGTTGTCCCTGAATCCGCTGCGCCCTGTATATGACCCAGTCTTGGACCTCACAGCTCAGCATAATGCCCAAGAAGGCTATCTGCACCTTTCCGAAGGGGTATTCGAAATCGGCTTCCAAGGTGATGGATTCTGTTTTGACAATGAGCTCGGTCGTCATAAAGTATATGTGCAAGAATCTAAGATATCCAAAGCTTTGGTGACGAATAAAGAGTATTTGGAATTCATCCAAGATGGCGGATATAAGCGCTTCGATCTCTGGCTAGATGAGGGATGGGCATGGGTAAATGAACATAGCGTCACTGAGCCACTTTATTGGGGATGCAAGGAGGAGGCTTGGAGCCAATTCACCTTGGCAGGAATGAAGTCCTTGGATCCCGATGCCATCCTTTCACATATTTCTTTCTATGAAGCGTCTGCTTTTGCAGAGTGGTCTGGAAAGAGGCTTCTTCGAGAAGATGAATGGGAAGTGGCCAGTGCTGAACTTGATTGGGGAAGCCGATGGGAATGGACGAATAGCGCCTATCTGCCTTATCCCGGTTTCAAGACTGCGCCTGGAGCTTTGGGCGAATACAATGGAAAATTCATGGTGAACCAGATGGTCTTACGTGGATCATCGAGCGCAACAGCACATGGACATTCCAGAAATACTTACCGTAATTTCTTCCACCCACATTTGCAATGGCAATTTGCCGGAATCCGATTAGCACTATAAAAATGACCGAGTTTTCAGAGATTGTTCAAGAACTGGACACAGGATTGAGCAGTACTCCTAAAAAACTGTCCTCTAAATATTTCTACGATGACAAGGGGAGTATGATCTTCCAAGAGATCATGGCCATGCCTGAATATTACCTCACACGCAAGGAGCATGAGATTCTGATTGAACAATCTGGTGATATCTATGCGCAACTAGATGTAAAAGGAACCTTGGACGTCATTGAACTGGGTGCAGGAGACGGCAGCAAGACTAAGATTCTGTTGAAGCAGTTCATGGATTTAGGTGCCGAGCTCCGCTATATTCCTTTGGATATCTCTCAGGAGGCTCTAAATGAACTGAAGGGTATTGTGGGAGCAGCACTTCCTGACTTGGACATCAGACCGCTGGCTGGAGATTACTTCAAAGTGCTCAATGAGATAGAGAAAAGTGATAGAAATAGGCTCTTCCTTTTCTTAGGTTCGAATATTGGGAACTTCATCCCACCTTCCAATGAAGAATTCATAAGATTCATTGCGAAATATATGCGCTCTGGTGACAGGCTTTTAATCGGGGTGGATCTCGTGAAGGATCCTCGTGTCATTCTTCGGGCTTATGATGACAGCCAAGGTATTACAAGAAGATTCAATTTGAATCTGCTCAAGAGATTGAATAGGGAAGCAGGAACTGATTTTGATTTGAAGCTTTGGGATTTCTATTGCCAATACAATCCTTTGAATGGAGAAGTTCGGAGCTTTTTGATAAGTAAGGATGATCAAGTAGTATATTCAAGCGTGATAAATAAAAGCTATACCATTGCTAAACATGAGGTCATCTGGACAGAGCTTTCCAAAAAGTATCAAATCAAGGAGATAGAGGCGCTAGGAAAATCTGCAGGGCTTACATCTATTCAACATTTTACAGATAAAGCAGGCTATTTTTCCGATAGTCTTTTCAAAAAGTGAGCGCATGCATTCTCATGAAACCAGGATCCGTATTGGAAGTGTAGCTGAGCATTTTATGACGCCTTGGCATCAAGGCATGGAGAATGGAGTATTCAAGGAGGCCGGGCTCGATCTGGAATGGACTGATTATCCTGGAGGAACAGGCGCCATGTGCCAAGCCTTGAAAGAAGATGAGGCTGACGTATGTATCCTGCTCACGGAGGGTATTATTAAGGCCATCTCAGCCGGAAATCCAAGTCGTATCATCAGTAATTATATAGTATCGCCCATCATCTGGGGGGTGCATACCGGGCTAGGTAATTCCTTGACTTCGGTGGAGGATATCTTTGACAAGAAATTCGCCATTTCTCGCTATGGATCTGGATCCCATCTGATCCCACAGGTAGATGCTGTCTTGCGGGAAAAGCAGATCCAGAAAGAGCAATTCGTGCTGATCCAGAATATAGAGGGTGCGTTGCAGAGCCTGGGGGCGGGGGAGAGCGATGTTTTTTATTGGGAGAAATACACTACACAGCCCTATGTGGATGCAGGCACACTCAGAAGGTTGGGCGAATTCGTCACGCCTTGGCCCTGCTTCGTCATAGCGGCTAGGGAAGCATTTATCCAAGCTGAACCTGAAGCTTTGAAGAAGTTGCTAGAAGTGGTTTTCAAACTGAATAAGAACCTGATGCAAAGCCCGGACTCTGTGAAGGACATTGCAAGAAGAAGGAACTTGAAAGAGAAGAACATAGAGCGCTGGATGATGTCTACGGTATGGGCTGATCATTCCCAAGTAAACCCCAAGATGATTAGCAATGTCCAATACTGCTTAGAGCAATTGGGATTAGCGGAGCGAAGGTTAGATTATGAGGAATTGGTGTGGGGGTGAGATGGAGATAAGCATATACCTTTTTTCGTCCATTTTGGCTTGATATAGGTATGTTCGTGCCTATGCACACGTGGTGGGGGTAATCGAAGAACAGCATGAAAATAAATATCCCAGGGTTACATGATTCAGATAAATTTCATTGGCAAACAAAATTTGAACGGGCTGACCCGAAAAATTTTATCCGTGTTACCCAAGAAAATTGGGATGAACCAGATTGTAACACTTGGATTAACCAAATTGAGCTAGAATTAAAGGACTTCAATCATTCTGAACTCATTTTAATTGGACATTCAATTGGATGTATGGCTATTGTAAAATGGTTTGAAAAATTCGGGCACATTATAAAAGGTGCGCTACTTGTAGCACCAAGCGATTCTGAAAGAGACGGTTACCCATCATATATTAGCGGTTTTGTCCCTATCCCAATATTCAAGATGCCATTTCCAACAATTGTTGTAGCAAGTAAGAATGATCATGTCACGGAAATTGTTAGATCAAAAGAGTTTGCTCATAACTGGGGAAGTGAGCTTGTCATGTTGGAAAATGCGGGACACATAGAACCTAAAAGCGGATTTGGAGATTGGGAATATGGACTTGAGTTAATCAATAGATTGGAATATAATACCACGAACACGACCTAAGAAAACATAGCCACCCCTTCAGGGACGGCAACGTTTCTAAGCTATAGCCGTTAGCGCAGCGCAATCCGTGAGTATATTGAACATTCATATAGACAATATGAAGTACCTGCTCCCTCGGACTTGAGTTTTTACTTTGATCCTTGTGCCTCTTCTTCTGTCAACAGAGACCCTGCCCCACGTCAACCGTGCCCGTACTATTGTCAAGGTGACCCCCGCATATATCACGTCATAGCTTTGCTACGCCCCATCTTGAACAAGGAAC
>CALFHF010000085.1 GCA_937875855.1 uncultured Flavobacteriales bacterium | reverse complement strand
GGAGATGGAAATTTCAGAGTAACATCTAGCATTTCTAGGTCACAGGATGACCAATTGAAAAGAGATATAAATGTTATATCTACTCGTGTCAGCAAGCGCATAGCCCAAGGGCATAACATCAGCTTGATGGGAGCTTATAGCTATTCTTCGTATAGAGACACCAGCATCACCCATGACGGATACCGACTGGGTATTACCTACTCTGGAAGTATGATTGACAGAAGATTGAGAGAGAACCTCAGTGCGCGATACAGCAGCCCGCGTTTTGGAACATCTAATTCTGAATTGATCTCTATCAATAACAGAACAAGCTATAGCCTTAGCCAAAACTGGGATATCTTACTCTTGAATAATTTCAATCAAAGCAAGCGCTACACCATGCTCTTCACTGATAGCACACAAAATAGCTTCAGCACCTTCACGAATCGATTAAGTTTTGTGACCAGAACTGATGTAGGAACCTTTCAACCTGGTGTATATTACGACATTACTGAACAACCTTTCTTCACAAATCATAGCCGAGGAATCTCCTTTAACTATAACAAATTCGATTTCGAGAAGAATACCTTGTTCACCACCACTATTCAAGCTGGATATAATAACCCCTTAAACTTCCCTGAGATCAAGGAATATTTCACTGCACGTTGGAGTATGCTCGCTCGTGTGCGCACTATGACCTTGAACATGCGTTACATGTATGGTCCTAGCAATCCATTGATGCTGCAGACGGTATTTGCACAAGCTAATTACCCTAAACAATTTAGGGCTTCTTTACAACATCAATACATGTTTAAGAACACCCGTTTCATAGTGCAATCTTCAGGAAGCTACGCCTATAATAATCAGATGAAGAGTCACAGCATAGGGGCGTTTCCTGAGTTGTTCTACTTCAGTACGACAGGGTGGAGATTTAGTGTGAGAACCCAATACAGCTGGGTATCTTCAGATGTACGCGGAGTCACTTCTTCATTGAACGAGAATCTAGGTCTTCAACTGCCTGATAACGGACCTACCACCAGCACAGCTTTTCGTGTGGGTGTGACAGTGCGTAAAGAATTCGGGATTCCTATTCCATTCAGCAAGGCTAAGAATCATGATACGGATGTGCTTGCATTCTATGACTTGAATGGTAACGGAACCCTCGACAATGACGAGCCACTAATTGAAAATGTTGTGGTGCGCATAGGCAAAGAAGAAGTCATTACCAATATTAAAGGAAATGCCTCTTACAAGAACCTACCACAAGGCAAGTATGGCGTAGAGATTATTCCTCTAGACTCTCCTGAAGGATGGTTCCCTGACGTTACGGATAGCGTAGACATATTTACTTCTGGTATGTTCTATGTTCCTTTTGTAAGAGGAATAAAGGTAGAAGGTCAAGTGATGATAGACTTAGATAAGTTGACCACTGGAGTGAATGAGGCCTTTGACCTAAGTCATATCAAGATCACTGCAACCAATGGAAAATCTTACCACACACTTACTGATGTCAAAGGAAATTTCGAGTTCTACTTGCCTAACGGAGGGTATACTATCACCTTGGATGAAAACGTATTGACTGATAAATACAGGCTCATGCAGAACGACATCAAAGTAAAACTTAGTAATGACCTAGAAAACATGTTCATCACCTTTATGGTAGTAGAAAAGAGAAGAAAGGTTAATGTTAAGAAGTTTGGGGTAGAATGAGATTATAGTTTGAGAGAATTATACAGATGAGAATGCTGAACGCATTGACGTGTCTAGAAATGTGCTAAAACCATAGACCCATAAATCCTGCCTCCAATCCTATTCTCCATTGTTGAAAGAGGTTCCTACCTTGGCCTCAGATGAAAAAACTAACTTCTTCTGAATTAAAAGACTTCCTAGACTTAAAAGTGGAGCACTTCGAGAAGCCCGACTTCATCTCTGACGATCCCATTCAGGTTCCGCATAGATTTTCTAAGAAAGAAGATATAGAAATCTCTGCATTTCTCACAGCCCTTATAGCCTGGGGCCAACGCAAGACTATCATACGCAATGCAGAATCCCTTATGGAACGCATGGATCATCAGCCCCACGCATTCTTAATGGGTATGAGCAAAGGCGAAGAAGAAGGATTCCATGACTTTGTGCATAGAACATTCAATGGCATAGATTGCTGCTTTTTCATTCAACGACTTTCTAAGCTTTACAAAAAAGAAGGAGGACTAGAAGGAACTTTGGCTATCCTGGTAGCAGAGCAAGGAACTGCCGCAGGCCTTTCTGCTTTCAAGGACTTATTCTTTCAAGGCTCCCCCCCTGCCCGTTCAAAGAAACACCTCGCTGATCCTCTCGCAGGTTCCTCAGCAAAGCGCCTGAATATGTTCCTGCGTTGGATGGTCAGAGATGCTTCTAAAGGGGTAGACTTCGGGCTATGGAAAGGCGTATCCCCATCACAGCTATCAATGCCATTGGATGTTCACACAGGCAATGTAGGACGCAGCCTGAGTATTTTAAAACATAAGCAGAACAACTGGAAAGCTGTAGCTGAATTGGACGCATCCCTGCGCAGGATGGATCCATTGGATCCGGTGAAGTATGACTTTGCTCTTTATGGGCTTGGGGTTCATGAGGGATGGAAGTGAGTGAGCTTCAGTTTTTAATCACTTAAAAACATTTTTCTTGTTCAGTATCAATGGATTAACTAAAGTTAGACAGACGGGGGGGTGTATATTGACTTGTTAGGCTTCATTATGGGTGCTGTTCATTGAGGCAAGAGTAGAAGCTCTCTCGTGATGTGCTACGTGGCTGAATAATGTTGTAGATGATTTCTGTATCGAATATTGAAGTAGACTTAATCCGTGTGACGTGCTTTGTGAGCTGAATACTGTGGGCGTGAGACTAGCTAAGTGATTT
>CALFHF010000084.1 GCA_937875855.1 uncultured Flavobacteriales bacterium | reverse complement strand
GGGGGGGGGGGCACACTCTCAGTCTGGCGAACTGACATGCACTGGGGCGTGCCAAGCAACACCGCGACCTGTCTAATCGATTGTGCACAACTCAGGATGAGGCATCCTTGATTTATAACTCATGCGACTCTTTTTTTCATTGGCCGCCACGTTGAGTATTCCCCTCTTGCCATCCTGAAAAGCGGGTTTAATGATGTACTGGGCCTCTCAGTGGTCTTTGTCCAAGTGAATAATGCGGTGCTATCGAATATAGCAGTGAGACTCACGCTGTGTTAACTCAGCTCCTATCTTTCTGTTTCTTACTCTATGTTCTTCTATTAGATTCACATCTATCTCATCCGTATATTTTTATTCTATCAACTGAATAAGGTTGTTCACATATTTCTTAATGAACAGTATAGGTGGATGACCAGGTCTGATATAAATTCCTGTCAGTCGCAATGATTCTAATGTTGGGGGTTCAGAATTACAAAGAGCTAGAATATCATATGAATTTTCTAGGGCTAATTGACTTACTTCTAGTGTTAAATCCTATCCGTGATACAAAGACCAATAAGGAATTTCTATCTCTGTTTATTTTGTTCGCATACTTAGGTTTTAGTCTATTCCTAATTCTTCAAAGGTCGGTACTATTCGCACCCCTTCTAGCCTTCGTTCTATACCTTGCTCATAAGCTATGCGTAGGATTAATTCTCCATCCTCATCTATCATTTTCCATTCTCCATCCTTACGTCCGGAGCTGTACTTTCCATCTTGTTTTAGTTGTCCGCTTGAATAATAAAATTTATGCTTTCCTATAGCAAATCCTTGAATAAAACTTCCTCTAAACTGGGTCTTTCCGTTATCATAGACTCCTATCCATTTTCCATCTTTTTCTCCCTGCAGATAACTCCCTTTTACAGTATGGTCCCCAATATGGTATTGCCATGCTCCATCTTTCAATCCATCGGTAAATGATCCTTGCGATATTATTTTTCCCTCCTTATCATACTCTACACTTTCTCCATCTTCTCTCCCTCGTGTGTAGCTTTCTTCTCTGCGTATGGTTCCGTAATCATGGAACCATCTCCAGAGTCCATCTGGCTTTCCTTTTCTAAAGTTTCCTTTCTGTATAAGCTTTCCGCTCTGGTCATAAAACTGCCAATTTCCATCTCTTTGGCCCTCCTTATATTCCCCTTCCTCTTTTATATTTCCATTAGGATAATACAGTTTCCAGGGTCCTTCTATTTTTCCTGATACTCCTATTATTCCTCTTCCTACTTCCTTTCCTTCATCATATAGCACTGCATCTATTACATTTCCTTGCTCATCATATCTACGGTGAACACCATGTTTATTCCCTTTTTTATATGCTCCTGAACCACTTACTCTACCATTGCTGAAATAATCATTTCGTATATCTACCACTGTGGTTTCTGCAGCATCAGTGAT
>CALFHF010000083.1 GCA_937875855.1 uncultured Flavobacteriales bacterium | reverse complement strand
ATTAGATGATATATAATCGATAGGACGGCAATTAGTTTTCATATTAATGGAACAATTGGATAGCGAAGTGGAATACAGCAGCCATCAAGGGATGAAATATTTGATTACATTCGATAGACTGAAAAGCAGGAAATTATGGCAGGAACCAACGTACTCGTAGTAGAGGATGAGAAGATTGTGAGTAAAGACATACAGCTTAGTCTTAAGAAGCTCGGGTATAATGTTGTAGGAACGGCTGATACCGGTGAAATGGCCATCCAAGAAGCACTGGAAAAGAGGCCAGACATTGTACTCATGGATATCATGCTTAAGGGCACGATGAACGGCATAGATGCAGCTATTCAGATTAGGGAAAAGCTGAACATCCCTGTTATTTACCTCACGGCATATACTGACGGAAGTACACTAGAGCGCGCTAAGAAAACCGAGCCGCACGGATATATCATTAAACCCTTCAAGGAAGTAGACATTCACACCACCATCGAGATGGCTATTTACAAGCACTCTAAGGAGCTTGAGGTGATTAAGGAGAGGGACATGCTCTATAGCTTGGTGGAGGGTAATAAAGAGGAGCAGGGTCACATCTTTGTGAAAAGTAATTCACGCCTAGTAAAACTGAAAGTCTCCGACATCTATTTTGTAGAAGCCCTGAAGGATTATGTTGTGATTAATACCTTAGAAAAAAGGTACACCATTCATAGCACTATGAAGGACATAGAAGCGAAACTACGTGCTGATAAATTTATGCGGATTCACCGCTCGTATATCATAAACGTAGATCGTATAGCCGCTATAGAGCAGCCCAATGTGATTCTAGAAAATGACAAGAAAGTCATCCCTATCGGAGGCTCGTATAAAGACGAGCTCAGCGAAAGGATTAACCTCATGTGACTTACGCCTTAGACTAAGACGAAGTCAATCTGTCTTTGTAAAGCATCAGCGCGCATAACCTTTACGGTGACCGTATCGCCTAATCTATATGTTTCTTTATGCCTGGAACCTACTATGGTGTTATCCTTAGTGATATAGGAATATTGATCATCATCCATGCTTTTAAGCGTGACCATGCCCTCGCAATAATTATCATCTAGCACGATAAAGATTCCAAACGAAGTAAGACCTGAAATTTTCCCTTGGAAACGCTTGCCAATGTGAGTACTAAGGTATAAAGCCTGCATGTATTTACTAGAGGCTCGCTCTGCCTCCACAGCTTTTCTTTCCATCAAGGAAGAATGCTTGGCTAGCACAGAAATACGCTCACGCGGCATTCCCTTGGTTCCTTTTAGAAAATGCCACATTTGACGATGAGCAATAACATCGGGATAACGTCTTATAGGGGAAGTGAAGTGTGAGTAATCTTCGAATGCGAGACCATAGTGGCCTATGTTGTCAGCACCATATTCAGCCTTTGCCATAGAGCGAATCACCATCTGTTGCACAAGATTGGATTCGGGAAGTGACTCCGCATCAGTCATGACTTGCTTGATTTGCTTTCGCGCATCTCTATCCTGTGGGTCAAAACGCAGCCCCAGGCCATTGACAAAGCCCTTCAGGGATACCAGGCGCTCAATATCTGGTAAATCATGGTTACGATAAATGAAAGGAGGTAGAGGTTTATAAGTCTTCACATGTTCCGCCACTTTCTGGTTTGCTGCGAGCATGAACTCCTCTACTAGTTGATTCGAGTCTTTCATAACCTTCTTGGTCACCTCTGCAGGAAAGCCCTTCTCATCATATTTAAAGCGCACTTCTTCGCTATTGAAATCGAAAGAACCCTCTTTCATTCTGCGTCTTCGGAGATTCTTTGCAATGGAATTCAACTGAAGAACCTCCTTTACTAAATCACCTTCACCAGTCTCTATGCGCTTTTGAGCCTCTTCATAAGAGAACCTACGGTCACTGTGAATTATCGTTCTTCCTATCCAGTATTCTTTAATGTCACCCTGTTCATCCATTTGGAAAATAACGGAGAAGCATAGTTTATCTTCATTTGGCCTCAAAGAACAAAGTACATTACTCAATATCTCAGGAAGCATAGGAACTACTCGGTCAGCGAGATAGACCGAAGTAGCACGAGTAATAGCCTCTTGATCTAATACGGAGCCTTCTTCCACATAATGACTCACATCAGCGATATGCACTCCTATTTCCCATATGGAGTTTTCTAGCTTACGAATAGAGATGGCATCATCGAAGTCTTTAGCATCTTCAGGGTCTATAGTGAAGGTGCATACATCACGCATGTCCTTTCGACCCGCCATATCTTCATCACTTAGAACTAGGGGAATACGATCTGCAGCCGCCTGAACCTCTTGTGGGAACTCATTGGGTAAGCCAAACTCAATTAGGATGGACTGCATCTCAGTATCAGGAAGCCCCGGCTTCCCTATAACTTGTATGACCTCCCCGAAAGGAGAGGCTGCTGTAGCAGGCCAGTCCGTGATTTTAGCCGCGACCTTATCTCCATTCTGTGCACCCTTAAGCGAGTTCTTTGGAATGAAGAGATCCACGTGCATAAATGGATCATCAGGATGGAGAAATGCGAATTTCTCGGAGATATCGATTACACCAGCGTAGAAGCGTTCTTCTCTATGTACAATACGCGTCACATGGGCTTTTTCTACCCTTCCTTTTTTTTCTATTTCTACCTCTACCACATCGCCATTCAAGAAATTAATGGAGTTTTTAGTGCTAATTGGAATATCATCGGCTAAGGATTCGCTACAAAAGAACCCCCTTCCTCTGCGGCTCATATCCACCTTACCTTCCAAAACCTTAGTTGCTTTATCGGCTAAGCGAAATTGACCACGCTCAACTTTGACTAGCTGCTTGCTAGAGCCGAGCTCTTCCAAACATTCAGAAATCAACACCAAGACGTCACTATCCTTCTCTCCCAAGCGCGAAGCGACTTGTTTATAATTCATGACTTTATTCCTATCCTGAATGAATACACCCAGAACTTTATGTAGGAGTATCTTCTTCAGGCGCTTACGTGCGTTTGCTTTCATTTATTAAGGGGAGATAAAGGCGCCTAGAAGACGCTTTTCCAAATCATTTATGGATTGGGACAAGGAAACAATATTTTTGTTTAAAATATCCAGCTATGTTATCAAAGAAAGTACAAGACAGTCTTAATAAACAGATAGAAGTAGAAGCATATTCTTCACAAGTCTATCTAGCCATGGCTTCTTGGGCCGAAACCAAAGGGCTTAATGGCGTGGCGAGCTTCTTATTTACCCATTCTAATGAAGAGCGTCAGCACATGTTGAAACTTGTTCGATATGTGAACACTCGCGGAGGCACCTCAGACGTTCCGGCCTTGAAAAAACCACCAAAAACGTATAAATCGGTCAGAGATGTATTTCAGCAGATTCTTGATCACGAGCGCAAAGTGAGCCAAGACATTAATAATGTGGTAGACCTCACACTAAAAGAGAAGGATTACATCACACATAACTTTATGCAGTGGTATGTTGCCGAGCAGATAGAAGAAGAATCGCTTGCTCAGACCATGATCGATAAGCTCAACCTTATTAGCGAAGACGCAGGAGGATTATACCTTTTCGATAGGGACTTAGAAGCAGGCCACGGAAAATAACTTTCTGTATTTATTAGACGAAGCGTAACAATTCGTTGTCAAAACTCGTAAGTTGATAAGAATCTAGGCCCTAATCTTGAGAAGGGCTGTTGAAGATACCTTTGGTTGTCAGCGATTGCTGTAATATCAACTTACGTGAAAAGACTGATAATACTCCTTCTTGTCCCTCTATTCTTTCTCTCAGCAGCGGACACTCCGCAGCTGGATGAGAAGAACACGAATGCAATCATTAAGTCGAGCTATGTATATAATTTTTGCAAGCTCATTAGCTGGCCTCAATCGAAGAATAACGGCAATTTCATTATAGGCGTCTTAGGAGACCCAGGCCTTTACAAGCAGCTTATTTCAAAATATTCGAACAAGCTTATAGGTAATCAGCCTATTGAGATTATTCAACTCCTGGGCACTGAGCAGATGCCGAACCTTCATGTACTCTTCGTTTCTCGAAGCAGGGTAACTAATATGCCCGCGATCTCTAATAAGACGCAAAAGGCTCATACCTTGGTAATAGCAGAACATCCTGACGGGATAAAGAACGGAGCAACATTAAATTTCGTAGTAATAGATAATCAACTCAAGTTCGAAGTCGGGGAGACAAATGCCTCCGATTATGGCCTTACCATAGGCATAACGCTGAAGAGCTTGGCATATAAAGTAGTGAAATGAAAATCCGGTCCATCATAACCCTTTTGTGTATTGTACTTATTGCATCGGCAAGCGGTCAGGGCAACGTACTTCCCTTGACAGGAAAAGCGGCAAGATTGTATGAGCAGAAGAATTATACGGAAGCCAAAACAGTTATAGAACAAAGTATAAGTGGCGAGGGAAAGGAGGACTCCTACTCTTGGCATGTGCGAGGACACATCTATAAGGAAATCTACAAAGGTCAAGACTTGGCCGTCAAGAAAACAGCTAAAGAAAGAGAAGTTGCGGTGGAGAGCTTTGAGCGGTGCTTGAAGCTGGACGCGGAGAAGAAGTTCTTGGAATGGAACAAGACCTCTTTGAGGTTTCTTGGGTCAACGTACTGGAATGATGCTGTATCCTTAATGGAGATAAGAGATAGAAAGGATCTTCCTATGGCTGAAGACTTCTTTCATAAGTATCTGCGAATCATGGAATCAATAGAGATTCAGTCGGACCTGAACCAACGAAAACGCGATTTCTACAAGGCCTATGCCACCTCTAATAGAAAGATTATAGAAGACCTTAGGAACACCATGGCAGATCCTACAGCTTATTCAGTGGAACTTGAGCGCGTTATGGACAGCCATAAAAAAGCTTTGGCTATTGACAATAACGACTATGGGTCTAATTATAACTATGCAATAAACCTCTATAATGAGGCCGCGTATCGTATTGAGAACATTCCCGCAGAAGCTGACCTCACACACATTATACTTGAACAAGAGGGGTGTATCGCGATCTTCGAAGAAGCCCTGCCTATCGCTCAGAAAGCTGAGAACTTAAAGCCGGGAAGAATAGAAATTCTTAAAGCCTTGAGGGCCATATATCTTGGACTAAACAATTATGAGGCCTTTGATAAATACAATGACCTTATACGAGAGAAACAAGGAGAACAGATTATTCAGAAAAGATCTCAGGACGCCCTGAATAAGGAGATCTTTAAGAACAGACTTAATGTCGATTGATCTATTTCTCAAGTTTTGAGATAGAAAAAAAGGGGGGAGGGGACAATGGACGCTCATAGAAATGCATTGACGTGAATACATCGATAGGGAAAAGAATTTGGTTCGGATTTGGTATACTGATCCTTCTTACCCTCATTGTGTTATTTCTCACGAATAAATCAGCGAACCTGAGTAAGCGGATATACAATGATATCAGCGAGACCTACAACCCTTCAGTAAAGAAATTAAACGAACTCTCCTTTAAGCTCGAGCAGAGCAAAATCCTCATTAACTACTCGGCTTATGTAGAGTCCAAAAGTGATCAACAGGAGAAACAGCTGTTCCGAAAAATCATCGGAATAGAGATTCCTCGTATCAAGTCAGAACTAGACACCTTAGCTACAAACTGGGAAAAACAGGATGTAGACCAAAAGCTTGTCATATATAATCAGATAGATGAGCTTTTCAAGGAATATGAACAGATTCAAGGCATGCTACCCGACTTTGCCAGCTATCAGGAAATGGGCGGGATGCAGTGGTTTCTCGCCAGAGACCTCACTGAAGATGGCGGCCCTATATATACACGAGTCCTAGAATTAACTCACGACCTTGATAGACTCATTGAAAGTCAACGAAGAAAAGAACAGCTGGCCCTTTCAGAGATGGTGGGCGCTTTCGCTACGTTAAAATTCTATTCTACGTATATCGGTGGGTTCCTCATCATTGCTGGTTTGATCATTGGCCTCTTGACCGCCAAATCTATAGTAACACCAGTGCAGCGTCTTAAGGAGAAGCTTTTTATGATGAGCAGGGGGGTCTTGCCAGGCGTGGAAACCCGCATTGCCTCTGATGAGATCGGACAGATGACCGTGGCGTTGAATAACCTCATCCAAGGTCAAGAACGAATCAAACTCTTCGTTAATTCAATAGGTTCTGGAGACTTCAACGTTAATTACGACCCCTTAAGTGCTGATGATGAGCTGGCACCTGACTTTATTAAAACGAGAGACGCGCTGGCTGAGAATGAGAGGATCACAGAAATGAAGATCACTCAACGAACTAAGGAGCTCGAAGAGAAAAACAGGCAGATTAACGAGCAAAGTAAGCGGGTTATCACGCTCTATAAAGATTTAAGAGACAGTATAGAATACGCAAAGCGACTTCAAGACTCTATCCTTCCCACCCAAGAACAACTGAAAAAGGCATTCCCATCTAGCTTTGTACTCTATCAACCAAAGGATATCGTTTCGGGCGATTTCTATTGGATAAGCACAAAAGGCAGTAAGGTTTATGTTGCCTCTATTGACTGCACGGGACATGGTGTTCCTGGAGCCTTCATGTCATTGATAGGACATAATAGCTTGAATATCGCTCTTGAAGAGGCCGACTCTAATGATCCTGGTTCTGTGCTCAGTCATCTAAATGTGCTAGCTACTAACAGCCTGAATAGAAATAAAGGAAACACTACGGTGCGGGACGGAATGGATGCTGCGCTTTGCATTTGGGATAAAGTAGATAACACGGTGAGTTTTGCGGGAGCCATGCGCCCACTTGTCTATTATAAAGATGGCGAAATGGGTAGGCTTAAGGGCGACCGAGTGAGTGTAGGCGGTCAAGACACTATTAACCATAAATTCAGTAGTGAGTCCATTCAATTATCAAAAGGGGACACGTTTTATGTTTTTTCTGATGGATATCCTGACCAATTCGGTGGGGAGACAGTGAACGGAAAGAAATACAAGCTGTCGAGATTCTTGAACGACCTAGGGGCTATTCAACCCTTCAACATGGAGCAACAACGCGAACAAATGCGCGTAAATATTCGCACCTGGCAAGGGAATCACCCTCAGGTAGATGATATCCTGGTTATAGGAGTAAAAATCACGTAAGTGTTATTAATCGAAAATATTGAAGTCCCCAGTTTCTAACGGATTTAATAATATCGTAGGAATCTGCGCTGCGTTCGTGATAATACGCTGAGTGTAACCACTTCCAAACCAGCTCGCGAGACTGCTTTCGCGTAAATTCATTATACTAATGAGGTCAGCGTCTTTACTCGCAGCAAACTTCATAAGAACGTCATCAAAAGCATCTTCATCATTCTCGGGAACAGATACCGTGTATTGCACGCCCTCCTCTTCTAACAATGTGCTAGCATAGGTCATATTCCTTTTCAGGGTATTAGCCAAGAACTCGTCCTTTTCAAACGGAGTAATGAGATGAACCCTACTGTTAAAGTATTTCGCCATTTTTACTACTAGAAAGAGCTTTTGTTTAGTCTCCTTATGCAAATCAAGCGGGACAACGATATCATCATAACCCTCTTGTCGTATGGGTCTTTCTTGCACAATGATGATAGGGGTGATGGACGAACTCACGATTCTTAAGGCATTGCTGCCTTTAATGAATTGCATTCCTTTCATTCCATGGGTTCCCATGATGATCATTTTCGCGCCTATCTCTTCAGCTAGACTGCCTATATCCTCGAAAATACTTCCTTTCCTGACCGTCTGCTCGAACTTCACACTCGGATTATCCTTACCAACCTCTTCAATGAATGCAGTCATTCTAAGGTTAGCCTCATCTAGTTCTGATTTCTTTCCAACTACATGGAAAAGATGAATAGCCGAGCCCATAGTCTTAGCCAGATTAGAGGCGTGGTTTATAGCATTAATACTTACGGAAGTGAAGTCTACAGGGACTATCAGGACATTTTTCATGGCGGTTTCTCGTCAAATAAGGCCGCAAAGATAGAATAAGCGCTACTCTTTTTCAGCGATTCGCCATCTTCAAGAAGGAGACCTCCTTATCAGAGAGCACCCGCCATCTGCCTCTAGGGAGGTCACGCTTAGTGATTCCCGAGAAAAGCACTCTATCCATTTTCTCGACCTTATAACCAAGATGTTCAAATAGGTTCTTAACAATCCGCTTCCTATTCACACTGAGCCGCACACCCAAAGCCGGGCCCTCTTCATCTCCAACATAGCGTATCTCATCAACCTTAGCCAACCCATCTTCAAGCGGAACGCCTTTAAGCAAGTCTTTCATGTGCTTGTCAGTAATGGTTTTGTCTAATACGATGTGATATAGACGCTCCACATAGAAATCTGGATGCGCAAGACGCTTGGACATCTCCATATCATTGGTCAATAGAATAAGACCAGTGTTTTCTTTATCTAATTGACCTACAGGAAATATGCGCTCTAAACATGCCTTAGAGGCCATGTCTATAACATTGGGTTTTCCTTGAGGATCTTTACCCACAGTGAGCGTGTTTTTGGGCTTATTAAAAATGACATAAACAAAGGCTTCACCGGCCAAGGGCTTTTCTTTGTATGTGACTACATCTGTACCCAGGATCACCTTAGTCCCTAATTCTTTCACAACAGCGCCATTCACTTTAATCTCCCCTTCTTTAATCAAAGCATCAGCCTCTCGTCTATTGCATAGGCCACTATTCGAGATGAACTTGTTCAATCGTATAGGTTTCGGAACGTAAACAAACTTTGGGGCTTTTGGCTTTTTCATAGTAGGGGCTGAAACGCATCTTCTATGTGTTCAAGATGCGTTTCTTTTTGATTCATAATGATGCCAATGATATCGAATCTATACTCAGCCTCGACATCGAATTCTTTGATATATGCAGCAGCGACTTTGATAATACTCTTTTGCTTTCCCCGCTTGACAGCAAGGGCTGGATCACCTGCATACCTGTTTTCTCTGGTTTTCACCTCAACAAAGCATACTACACCGGCTTTCTCTGCGATTATATCCACTTCGAGGCGGCCGTAACGCCAGTTCTTTTCACGGATTGTGTAACCCTTTGAAGTGAGATGCGTACAAGCATACTGTTCGCCTACGATTCCAATATCCTGGTGTTCAATCAAATTGACTTGAAAGATACCTTAACTGTGAAATTATGAAAGTATTAAAGACACTATCGCTTTTTACCCTAGTTCTCGTAGGAATGAGCACACAGGCGCAGCGATTCGAAGGAAGCATCGGATTTACCAAGAATATTGGCCCCGTAACCGCTAACTACATCTACCATGTAAAGGGAGATATGATCCGAGTTGAAGAACTCGATGAAACTGGAGTAATTCAAGGGATAATGTTAGTAGACACCAAGAAGAACTCTGTGTTAGCACTTAGCCCTGAGCGTAAGATGTATATCGATGTGCCTAACCGTAGAAAGTCTGGAGAGACCGCCACTGAAGTAAAGGCTACCGGAAAGCATCAGACCATTAATGGTTATGATTGCGAAGAATGGCTAGTCCAATCTGTAGAAGAAGGAAGGAAAATTTCCTATTGGGTTGCGGCTAAAGATTTTGACTTCTTTATCCCCATGCTGAAGACGCTGAATCGTAAAGATAAAATGGCCCTGTACTATATGAGTCTTCCTAACGCTGACGGAACCTTCCCAATGAGAGGAACTGAGGTAAAGAGCGATGGCATGGAGCTGACGACACTTGAGGTGAATAAGATCCAGAAAACCACGCTTACTGCCGATATGTTTTCTATTCCAACGGGATACACGAAGTTTGAAAGAGAAGCTAATGACTAAGGCTCAACCTTAGAAAATGGTATTATGAAAGAAGCCGGCCGAATAGGGGCCGGCTTTTTTATTCTACAAAGTTTCTCAACTAATTCTAGTGCTTCATCCTTATAACATCTCCTTTAAAAGGCCTCGTTTTATAAGGAAGAACTACTTTCAGGGCTTCAATCAGAAAGAATAATGGACTACCGAATAGAGAAGGACACCATGGGCGAGGTAAAGGTGCCCGCAGATAAATATTGGGGAGCTCAAACAGAACGCTCTAGGAATAATTTCAAGATAGGGCCAAGAGCCAGTATGCCCATGGAGATGATTTATGGCTTTGCTTATCTTAAAAAGGCTGCAGCACATGCCAATCACGACCTAGGGGTTATGGATAAAGAGAAGCGGGACCTGATATCAAAAGCTTGTGAAGAGATATTGAAAGGCATGCATGACGATCAATTTCCCTTAGTTATTTGGCAAACAGGATCAGGCACTCAGTCGAATATGAATGTCAATGAGGTCATCTCTAATAGAGCTCACGTCCTTGCTGGAGGACGACTGGGTGAAGGAAAAAGCCCCATTCACCCGAATGATGATGTAAATAAAAGCCAGTCTTCTAACGACACATTTCCCACGGGTATGCATATCGCTGCATATAAGATGATTATGGAAACCACTATCCCAGGAGTAGAACAACTTAGGGACACACTCAAGAAAAAAACAAAGGACTTCAAATACATTATCAAGATAGGGCGCACTCATCTCATGGACGCAACACCTCTTACATTGGGCCAAGAATTCTCAGGGTATGCATCTCAGCTTGAACATGGATTAAAAGCCCTGCGAAACAGCCTCGCCCATCTTTCAGAGCTTGCCCTAGGAGGAACAGCTGTAGGAACGGGCATAAACACCCCAAAAGGATATGATGTGCTAGTGGCAAAGAAGATTGCAGAATTCACAGGGTTACCATTCATTACCGCAGAGAATAAGTTCGAAGCACTTGCTGCTCATGATGCCATAGTAGAGAGTCATGGAGCGCTAAAACAACTTGCGGTGAGCCTGAATAAAATAGGAAATGATGTGCGTATGCTCGCTTCAGGACCGCGTTCTGGAATAGGAGAAATAATGATTCCTGAGAACGAACCAGGATCTTCTATTATGCCTGGAAAAGTTAATCCAACCCAGTGTGAAGCCCTAACCATGGTCTGCGCACAAGTGATGGGAAATGACATGGCCATCACCATGGGAGGAGCACAAGGACACTATGAGTTGAATGTTTTTAAACCGGTCATGATTGCAAATTTTTTGCAATCAGCGCGCTTGATAGGAGATGCCTGTGTGTCTTTTGATGAGCATTGTGCGAGCGGAATTGAACCGAATCATTCGAGATTAAAGGAAAACCTAGATAACTCACTCATGTTGGTCACCGCATTGAATACGCATATTGGCTATGAAAAAGCTGCTAAAATCGCAAAGACGGCTCATAGCAATGGAACTACATTGAAGGAAGAAGCCATCAATCTAGGGTTCCTAAATGCTGATGAATTTGATGCCTGGGTGGTGCCTGCTGATATGGTAGGTAGTCTTTGAAAAGAAGATGGGCAAGAACACAAAAAGCTTAAGCCCTAACGAGCTTCATCAGAAGATAGAGGGCTTGAAAAGCCTGATGATCATCGAGCGCGGAAGCCTCCAAGTCTTTGCAGGAAAGGCAGATGAAATAGGTGAGATTATTAGCGAGATAGGAAGGCAGCGAGAACGCACCTTCAGAGCAGCAGGCGAGGGCACAGGAAAGGAAATAGACATAGATAGATATGACAAATACTATCTTAATCTATTTGTATATGACAAGGAAAACAAATGTCTTGTCGGTGGGTATCGCATTGGTCAGGGAAAGGAAATCTATGAGAAGTATGGTGCCCGCGGGTTCTACATACGTAGCTTGTTCAAAATCAAGAAGCCATTCAAACTAATACTATCTCAGTGCCTGGAGCTTGGAAGATCATATGTGGTTCCAGAATATCAGAAAACTCCGCTTCCTTTATTTATTCTTTGGCAAGGCCTCTTGAAGATTATTCAAAATCAAGAAAATTTGCGGTACATCATAGGTCCTGTAAGCATTAGCAAGGAGTACCCAGAGAGCAGTAGAAGTGCTATTGTGAGCTTTGTAATGAGACATCTTTGGGATCATAAGAACTCAGATTACATCAAAGCTAAAAAGCCATATAAGATTCAGCTTGATTGGGAAAAAATAGACCAGATCATGAGGCTTGATAAAGACTTCACAGACCTAGAAGGGTTCTTAAAAATCATGGAACCGAACCATCTACGCCTTCCTGTATTACTAAAGCAATACGCAAAGCAGAATGCCAAATTCCTTGGCTTTAACCTCGACCCTAAGTTTAATGACGCACTAGACGGACTCATGATGCTTGATCTTCAAGATCTTCCAGAAGAGACTATTGAAATGCTTTTAGAAAAAAACCCAAGGATCTAAAAATGCGAGTCAAATGTCAGTGAGCAGATTGATTCAAGAATGGTTTTCTTTGAGCAAGATGGAAAGAGGTAGCACATGAAGAATTTAAGGGCCGTTGTGAGGGCTTGCGCATTCTTTGCTGGGGCAGGATGGATGATGTTTAAGATTTGGGTCGCGCAATTATTTAAAGGACCGGACCTAGAGCGTGCGCTTAGTTACCGCAGGAGTTTGTTGAAGTGGCTCCTGCCATTTTTAGGAGTTCATGTGACTATTTATGGAGAACTACCTACTGAACCAGGGCTTTTGCTTTGCAATCACAGAAGCTATCTCGACCCCGCTCCTTTATTGAGAGACCTACGAGCCTTACCCGTGGGAAAGGCTGAAATCGCTCATTGGCCCATTATCGGGCTGGGGTGTAAATTGTCAGGCATAATCTTGGTCGATAGAAACAGTCCCGAGGGTAGACTCAAGGCTAGAAATCAGATGAATAAGAAACTTAAAGAGGGCCTCTCTATTATTAATTATCCCGAAGGAACCACGTATAGAGGTCCTGAAATTCTTCATCCAAAAAAAGGAATGTTTCAAGATGCCGCATTGAGTGGATTTATCATCTACCCTATCGTGATAGAATACCAGAGCCCGCTTGATGCTTGGGTGGGTGATCAGACTTTTGTGCATCACTTCTTTTCTCGTTTTGGAAATAAGCGAATGGAGATGAGATTGTCCTATGGTAAACCCATGACCGGGACAGACGGAAAGGCACTGATGAGAGCGTATTCTGAATGGATGCTTGAAGAAACGGAGCGCATCAGGAAGGATTGGTACCGTTACGAAGACATGAGTAAAGTAAAGAGCTGAATCAAGGCTAATCCGAAGAATAAGTAGGACATTCCTTTATCTAGATAAGCGCTAATCCACTGAATTCGCCGGCTCATCCATTGACCTAAATATGCATAGAGAATGAAGACGACAGAAGCACCCACAGTGGCTCCTGTGCTAAAAAAGATGTAGGATGGAATTCCACGCGGCTCATAGCCGGTCTCTGCCAGCCAAACCAGCGTCACGAGCCAAAAGGGTAGAATGAGAAAATTAAAGAGATTGAACCCTAATCCTGACCAAATCTCGTTCGAGACAGCAATAGGTTCTTTACCAAAAGACATGCGCCTAGCGCTCTTTTTCCAATGATATGTTCCTAGGGCTATTAAGACAGGAATACTCGCCCAAATAAAGGCAGAATTAAGCCTATCAAGGGACTCCATTTTCTCAAACAGAATAAGCGCAATAAAAGCATACACCCACTCCATGATAGATGCACCTATGATGAAGCGCACCGCAGAGCGAAAGCCTAGACCTATACTCTGTTGAATAATCTTAGCAGTGACCATTGTAACAGGAATGGTGAACACCGCGCTTATAGCGAAGGCTATGGCAAAATCACAAAGGATTTCCAACATTAGAAAAAGGAAAGAGAAGGGTAAATAAAGCTTAACGAGCCAGCTCCTGCTGAGAAACCTGTAGACGTTTTTCTTCTACAATACAGGTGGAAAGATCCTTAAATCGCATAATAGCACTCTTGCTAGTTACATTGAC
Organism: uncultured Flavobacteriales bacterium; assembly: GCA_937875855.1. Lineage (GTDB taxonomy): Bacteria > Bacteroidota > Bacteroidia > Flavobacteriales_D > JABDKJ01 > JABDLZ01. Next base: position 16,033 of record CALFHF010000083.1, on the reverse strand, counting down.
TTGGGTAATGCTTGTAGTGCATACAGTTCCTCTATCCATGATTAAGTCATAAAGCCTGTCGCCTTCTCCTCCATAGTTATGAAACCAACGCAGGTCACTAGCGCTCACCTCCATCCTTCCATCAAGCCAAGCCATGAACCAAATTTTCCTGCGTTCCTGCCATACCGGAGGATATAGCATGCTGCTCGACCAGAAATGAGGCTCTTTATGATCCAAGGTATCTATATGTTTTTCCTGACCATCCCATCTCACACATTGGAGTGAACCTGTTTCTGCAATCAAGAGCGTGAAAGGCTCCACGTCTGCGAGGTTCATGTTAAGAACTGTTGCGATTATATCGTCCTGTTTCAAGAGATCAGAAATAATACTTCCCCTGCTCTTCATGATCAACTGAGTAGGCTCATGCGGAATAAAAGCGCCATTCATCAAAGAAATCACTCGACCCAAAGCATCAGTCGCTATCCATGTTCCTGATGATTCTATGTCTTTAGGAAAGAGGATGCCAGCTTCGAGCGCGAGTCCACTCACTCCTCTTTTAGGCGATTCATCTCTGTTCTGGGTCATGATAAACCCATCTTCGCTCGGATAATAGCTAATCGTACACATACGGGAATGAATCTCGGGCTTTAGGGCGAAAAAATAAAGCGTTTAGGGGTGATGTTATCAACAAGCAAAAAGTACAGTCCTGGGCCTTGCAAAAAAAGGTCTATGCGAAGGTCTCGTGAAACAAGAAGCTCATCCGATTCCAGCGCGTAGACCAATGTTCCTGTAGCGTCCAAGATGCGTAATCTAGTCCACGGAATAGAAGTGCTAATGTGGATTTCTCCCCGACTAGGATTTGGATAGACTATCAATTCTACTTCTTGTTCCCAAGTCATCGAAATCAGAGTACTATACTTCTGTTGGGTTGAATCTTTTCCTCCAAAGCGATAGATTATATTTCCTGTGGAGCAGACAGAGGTATTTCGTAGCGGAACACCAGGAATAGAAAAAGACCTGAAATCCGAAACAGGATCTAACACATAGGCCTCAAAAACTGGTTGCTGGATTTCACCGGAGAACTCCTCATTCACAAGACCGTCCCATATCGCGCAAAAACCCCGTGCGCAAGCAGCCTCAGCATAGGCTATACTGAACGGCATATCGGTGAGCTGATTCCACGTGTGCTGCTCTCTATTCCAGTGAAATAAGTCAGAACTATGATTGCCGCTAAAGTCTATCCCGCCACCGATATAGGCCTGACTTTCATGTGCAAATGCAATGCATTCATGACGACCTTGACCCGGTATATCAGGAAGGAACGTCCATTGATCTGAGGCAACATCATAACGCCAGAAATCTTTGAAAACAAGAGATCCATTGGTTCCGGTTCCATAGTAGAGGGAGTTTCCAATGACAAAACCTACAGCCTTGAATCGAGCTGGTCCTGGAAGAGAACTTTTTTCTGTCCAATGATCTATGGCAGGGTCGTATTCCCAAAGCTCATTGAGGGGTTCTCCAGAGGTGGTCAATCCTCCTATGAGATAAGCTTTACCTCCAAGGGTGTTTGCATACGCGTATTGACGAGGGAGACCAGGAAAATCTTCTAGAGCGAGCCAAGAATCTGAGATGGGGTCATACCTCCAAAGGTCAGGCTGAATAAGAAACCCATCTCCACCACCACCTGTTACATAGACCTGATTGTTGAGTATGAAACAGACAGCATCGTCTCGTCCTGGCTCAGGCAGAGAGGCGTGCTCATGAAACACAAACTGCGCTTCAGCGGGAGCGCAGAGAACAAGGTAAATTAGAATGAAGAAATAACGGGGGAAATGGGAGATGGTCTTGGTACGGTTCATCTCAGGTCTAACGTAAAGAAGGGACGAACCGTATTCAAAAGACCTCAGTTTTTCTTAATCTCTATGCGCGCTTCCTTTTCAGGGTTATCAGACTTGCCGCCAGACTCGAGCTGCACCTCCATGGTTCCGTCTTTTTTCTGATACGGACCTTATTGTCTCCTGATTGAATGAGTGTATCACCAGTGAAGCTTGAGGCCTCTATTTGAGCTATAATCTCATCTGATTTTTCATATCCCCCCTTCATCATAAAGACGTTTTCTTCACCTTCATCGCCCTGCCATATCATGTGTTCTCCTTATCCATCCAGGTGCTTCATAATGATGCGTTTTTCCACATTGCCATGGTCATTTCCAGTCACACGGCCTAGAATGAATCCGAGAATCAAAGAGAGAGCATTAAAAACGAGGATTTGTGTCCAATTGCTTTTCATGATCGTTAATTTGATAGGTTGAAAGTAGGAATAAGGAAAGAGGAGATGAATGAACAATGGCCCAATGTGATTTTCAGAAAAGCAGAGGGGCATTTCCTTTTTCCGTATCTTGTGATTTCACCAACACCTTTGCAGCATGATGAAAATGGTAGGAAATTTCGCAGGCAAAAGGGCCAATGAAATCAAAAGCCCAGCAGAACGAAGCAGTTCAGTTGCTGATCATATGACCAGGACTCTGATTACATTCAGGCCGGAACAGTCCATAGAAGAGGCCATGGACATCATGATTAAGAAAAGGATTTCAGGAGGTCCCGTAGTCAATGAGAAGAATGAATTGGTGGGTGTGATTTCTGAAGGAGATTGCCTCATGCAAGTGGTTAAAGGAAAATACCTAAACAGCCCAGTGGAGCAAGGCAAAATATCAGATCACATGGTGAAAAATGTCATCACGATAGACCCTGAATTGGACGTGTTCCAAGCGGCCAAGAAATTCCTAGATCTGCGCATACGTAGATTCCCTGTTTTACAAGAAGGAAAGCTTGTTGGCCAAATCTCTCAAAAGGACATTATGAAGGCCGTAATGAAGATGAAAACCACGCACTGGTAGGCCTACTATGCAGTACGCTTATTTTAATTTTTTTAGGGACTAGTCTTTCGTTCCTAAGTGTTTTGTTGCCCACGTACTTCGGGCTTAAAACCCATGACGTATCTGTCAAACATCAAGGTCACGACCGACTTGATTTTTCATTTATCGTGTAATCCTGGCTATTCCCCAGTTTTCTTAATGTATTTTCTATTATGCTGATAATCAGCTACAAAAACGTTTTTAAACGCTTAAAAACGACATTAAACAGCTAGTAAACGTTTATTAACCGAATAAGCGAAACAGCATGCCTGTCCTTTGCGGTGTCGCATTCAGAAAAACTGCTGTGACATCAGTAAACTCATATTAACACGATTTATACTACATCATCATGAATACGATTAAAAATAAAGTACAGCTTATCGGGAACCTAGGTAATGACCCTGAAATCTTCACCTTCGATAACGGGAGTAAAAAAGCTACCCTATCCATCGCTACTAATGATTCCTATAAGAACAAAGAAGGCAAGAAAGTAGAAGAGGTGCAGTGGCATAACGTAGTCTTCTTTGGTAAGACCGTAGACATCGTTGAGAAGTTCTTGATGAAAGGATCTGAGATTGCCATAGAGGGAAAATTAACCACCCGCAGTTATGAAGCGAAAGATGGTGAGAAGCGTTACGTCACTGAAGTAGTGGCGAGCGAACTACTTATGCTAGGAAAAAAGGCTTGAGTTCTTTATCCTGACTCCATCAGAAAACCCGCCATTGGTCCTCCAGTGGCGGGTTTTTTCTTGTGTAGTTGTTCGCTCATATATGCTAGACGAACACAAGGTTACTGTATCTCATTCTCCCTGAACGGGTTCTATTGCAAGCGACCATAGCTGAAGCCAACACCCCATTTAAAGGTTTTAGCATCTCTGGGTCGTCTTTGTCCCCAAAAACTTCCTTGAGGGCTATCTCTATTGTTGAAGGGATTGAATCATGGGCCACATCGGTACTCCAATTCTCGAACGGACGCTAAAGCACCAAGCCGGATACCTAGATCTGATGGAACATCCAACCCACTATCACCGTGATGGGAACTATGAGCAATTCGCTGGACGCGGACATGAAAACCCTGATGAAGGCAAAGGGGAACATGAAGATGAACTCGTAAAGGAAAGCTCGAGTGCAGTGCTCATAAGGCATTGGAAGAGGAGTGTTCTTAATGCGCTCGACTGCACCTTGATGATCTACGCGCCTGCTCAGCGCTGCCTGCATTTCTAGATAGACGAAGAGGTCTATTTCACCAGAGTGTGACAGCTGCTTAATCGCTCTACCTTGCTCGAAACCGAGATGGGTAACTTCATTAGTGACACTCTGCAAGTAGCTATATTACCCTTCCTCCAAATACACTCGTACTGGGCTGTCCAATTCGGGTTGAGCGCTGATTTTTTGAAGTCTCAACTTCATGGCATGCGTTCAAGCTATCTGTCGATTCATGAGGGAGCGCATTTGATGTCCATACTCTTTATCTGAAAGACTGATGTCGATACATGTGATGACTTGTCTGGCCCAAGTCCGTGAGTTGTTGATAATGGACCCCCATACTATACGCGCACAATGCCGACCCTCATTTGGTAGACACCGCACTCTGTTGTTCTACCTTGCAACAATATTGTATTGTGATTCCTGATTGTGATCCATGTGATGATGTTTCTGTGGTTCAGAATCCTTCAGAAGGCTGCTGTGTGAATTGGTCTATCGTGAACAATTTTCAAGCGGGTTATTTTGATGGGATAGACATCTGCGTACTCACGCCTAACTCCACCTTGACCATCAATAACACCATAGGTTCAGGTTGGCAGACCGTTTCCAATAATGGCACCTTTATCTCTTTGAACAAGAATCCTGCGGGCAGCTTCATCGGCTTGGGCACCCACCCTATGCCTGCGCTTTGTATGAACTCGACCATGGCCCCAGGGCAATTGGTAGAGATCAAGTGGATGCAAGGAGACTCCATTATATGTAGAGACACCTTGGTCTTCCAATGCCTACCTCCGTGCGGCTTTGTCACAGATACGGTAACCTGTGTTCCGGGGGGAGGATATAACTATGGATTCAATGTGACCAACACCTCAGATTTTTCTATGGATCATGCGATATTGATCATCACTTCACCCACTGGATTCAATACGCCAACGACCTACCCTCTTGGACCACTGTCCAGCGGAGGAACCTCAGCTTGGTTCAATCTGAATCTACCACCCAATATTGGAAATGCGGGAGACACCATCTGCTTCACTCTGGCCCTGCATGAGGAAGGAACCGATGAATTCCATATCAATTGTTGCAATATAACGCACTGTTTCGTGCTGCCCGAATGTGGCCCAGAACCAGATTGCGTCTGTGACGATGAATTTTTGAATACACCGAGTTCTGCTTTTAATCATAGTGTGAGTGGAAATGAAGTCGTATTCTTTCCAACTAATGGACAATCATTCGATCCCGCTTGTGATGTTTTCTATTGGAATTGGGGAGATGGAAATGAAAGCTTGAATCAGCCATTTGGTTCGGTTTCTCATACCTATGCAGGACCTGGAATCTACCAAGTCTGCGTGAACGTGATACGCACGACACCTAATGGATTGTGTGAATTGATCCTCTGTTATGACGTGTTCATTTCCTCGAGTACGGATCAGGACGCTGATGGAATTCCGGATGACCTTGATAATTGTCCAATAGTATTCAATCCTTCTCAGGTCGATATGGATGCTGACGGCATAGGTGATGCCTGTGATCCAGACCAGGATGGTGATGGCTTCACAGTCGATCAGGATTGTGATGATACGGATCCAAGCATCTATTTGAATGCCCCTGAACTCTGCGATGGTGTGGATAATGATTGTGACGGACAAATAGATGAAGCGTGCAGCTCCTGTGACCTGAACGACATCTGCAGCAATATGGAGGTAGTGGAGATAGGCTTTGGCACCAGTAACCCCAGAGTGAACGCCACCTGGAACAACCCCAATGGCGCGACCTCCTGTCAGGCGCGTGGCGGAAGGATATCCCTAAGTTCTAGCGGAACGCCCAACCCTCAATTTGCAAACATCAACAATACACAGGTGATTTCGCAGACTAACGGATCCACCATCAATTTCAATATCGCGCTATATAACAACCCCACTATTCCATTTGACATAGGAAAGACCTACGGCTTTGAGGTTCGCTGTCTATGTGAGGATGGAGCTGAATTCACGAACTGGTCAGGCATCACTCCATCAGCGACCTTTGTGGTTCCTGCGCCTCCTGCAAGCCCTCCAGTGTCGGCCTTCAGCAATCAGGTAGTGGATAAAGAGGATGCCCTAGTCGTTAAGGCACTTCGTGATGAGGCACACATGCGCATCTATCCGAATCCTAGCGAGGGCAATCAAGTAAGACTTGAATTGACTAACCTGGAATCGGAGACTGGAATAGCCACACTTCTTGTGCTTGACATGACTGGAAAGCAAGTGTATACAGAGCGTATTCCCGTCAAAGGAGATCAATTGAATACCGTGCTTGACTTCAAACCAGCCTTGACTTCAGGCATGTATTTCATCAGTATAGAGCTAGATGGAATCATCTATAGAGAGAAGTTCATAGTGAAGTAATCGTAGGTCGTAATTAGTCTAGAAGCCCCTTGTTCATTAATCAAGGGGCTTTTTGAGTATTCAAGGGTTGGGGGTCTTTAGGTTTTGTGCAAACATCGGTTGCCCTATATTTAATCCCTGTCTAGGCTTGAAAAAGACAGAATGACCAAAGACTATGAAACAAAATATACTCCTCCTTCTATGCTGTTGCGCGCTTTTTCCCTTCGGAACACAGGCGCAATGGCTAGATTTCCAAGATGAAACTGCGGCTAGACTTATTCTCACTTCTGTCGCCAATAGTGATGATGAAGAGAAGGATATAGAAACAGCTGACCTTAATAATGACGGCTGGCCTGATGTGATTGTAGTGCGCAAGGAACCTTTTTCCATCTCCACGGAAGCGGCCAAATCAGATCTACTCCTCATGAATGAGAACGGAGTCTTGGTGGATAGAACTGCACAATACGCGCCTGAATTCATCAGCAACATCACCTTTGCTAGAGACCTCTTCATTGGGGATTTCGATAGCGATGGCTGGAAGGATGTCGTTATCGCTAATACCTTTTTACAACAGCCCATTTACTACAAGAATTTGGGGAATGACTTGCAGGGAAATTGGCTCGGATTGGTCGATGAGAGCAGCACAAGATTTCCTGTTCTGACGTCTGATGTCCCACTCATCTGCGCGGTTTGGGCTGGTGATATAGATGGTGATACTGATGACGACATCTACTTTGTGAACTATAAGCAAAATGCAAATGGCGGCATTGCTAAAGATTTTCTCTTAATCAATAACGGTGCCGGGGTCTTCACTGAGGAAGGCGCTACGCGCTTGGGTGACTTGCGTAACTCTGCCTTCGGGACAGCTGCTCAGATTCATGACGTGGACAATGATGGTGATAATGACATCATCAAAGTTTCTACCCTTTATTCAGTCGCTCCATGGAACAACCGAGGGCTTATCGTCTTGTTCAATAATGGCAATGGAACCTTTACCAATTGGCAGAATCTCAGCCCGCTCTCTCCCTACATGTTCGAAGCGGGAGACTTCAATGCCGATGGTTGGCTTGATTTTTTCGTGGTCGATGACGGACAGGATTATTACATCAATGTTACCAGTGCTGTTCCCAATGTAAGCTTAACCTTTACCACCACAAATGTGAGCGGAGGCCAAGGTGGTTTCGGAGGGAACGTGCATAAGGCTGACCTGGATTTGGATGGCGACATGGATATCATCTCAGCTGATGTTGATGTGGATATTCCGCCTTGTAATTCGGGCAGGAAATTGGCCATCCTAGAAAATGATAATGGCGCCTTTATAGATCAACATAACGGAGCGACTTATGACTGGGCAGATAACAGTTATGACTTCGCGATTTTGGATATCAACGGTGATGGACTCCTTGATTTCTTCTCGGGTGGATGTGCGGGATATAAGGTCTTCATGAGTGATAATTGCGAGTTGATTACGAGCTCTGCGGATTTCGATAATGATGGTATTTCTGATGCCTGTGATGAATGTCCCACTAACCCCGACCCTAATTGCATTGAGCCCGTAGATTACCCTGTAGTCAGTACAGAAGGAACTGCAGCGCGACAGTGGAATGAAATGCTCTTAGCCTCCATAAGAAGAGACTTTGCGCGACCTACCGTACATGCTCGAAATCTCTTTCATACTTCCGTGGCTATGTGGGATGCATGGGCAGCATATGATACTAATGCATGCACCTATCTCCTTGGGAAAACAGTAGATGGATTTGAATGTGTATTCAGCGGAATACCCGCTTCTGTGGACATAGATTCAGCTAGAAATGAAGCTATCTCTTTTGCCAGCTATCGACTTCTAAGTCATCGTTTTGCGCATTCACCTGATTCTACCCAATTACAAACGGGGTATAATGTTCACATGGACAGCCTTGGGTATGATATCACTTATACATCTGTGGACTATTCCACAGGAAGACCAGCAGCCCTAGGAAATTATATCGCTCAATGCCTGATCGATTTCGGTTCTCAAGACGGCTCCAATGAGCAAAACCTCTATGAGAATTTATTCTACACGCCAAGCAATACTCCTTTGATTGTGGACCATACGGGAAACCCCACAATGGAAGATTTAAATCGATGGCAACCACTCACTCTTGAAATATTTATTGACCAAAGCGGAAATGAAATACCAGGAAGCACGCCTGATTTTCTGGGACCAGAATGGGGAGCGGTTTCTTCTTTTGCATTGAAAGAGTCAGCAAGAACAACATATAACAGAGATGGTTTTGATTATGAGGTTTTTCATGATCCGGGATATCCACCATTGATTGACACCTTAGATAATCTTGCTTCTGCAGATTACAAATGGGGGTATGTGACGGACATCATTTGGTCTTCACATCTGGATGTAACAGATGGAGTGATGTGGGATATTTCTCCAGCTAGTATTGGGAACAGAACCACGCTTCCAGCTAATAGTTCTGAGTATCCTTCCTTCTATAATCAGGTTAACGGAGGAACCTCTGGCGATGGTCATGCTATCAATCCAAGTACGGGGTCTCCTTATGCCCCCAACATGGTTCCTAGAGCTGATTATGCCCGTGTACTCGCTGAGTTCTGGGCTGATGGGCCTGAGAGCGAAACGCCTCCAGGACATTGGTTCACACTCATGAATTACGTCTCTGATCATGACTCTCTTGAGAAACGATTTATGGGTACTGGAGATATTATTGCTGATTTAGAATGGGATGTGAAATCGTATTTGATGTTAGGTGGTGCTATGCATGATGCTGCCGTGACTGCATGGGGGATTAAGGGGTGGTATGATTCTCCCCGACCAATTTCAGCCATAAGAGCTATGGCCGATCGGGGCCAATGTTCTGAACCAGGGTCTCCTTCCTATCATCCTGCTGGGCTTCCCCTGATGCCTGGTTACATAGAACTTATTGCTGCTGGAGATTCATTAGAAGGTGCAACGGGAGAAAACATTGGAAAGATAAAAGTCAAATCTTGGAGAGGTCATGGGGTTATTGACAACGTTGATACAGATGTCGCTGGTGTAGATTGGATTCTTGCGGGCAATTGGTTGCCATATCAGCGGCCGTCTTTTGTGAGTCCACCTTTCGCGGGATATCTCTCAGGACACAGCACTTTCTCTAGAGCAGCAGCTGAAGTACTGACCCTGCTCACTGGAGATGAATATTTCCCAGGAGGAATGGGAGTCTTCACAGCACCACAGAATGAGTTTTTAGTCTTCGAAGACGGCCCAAGTGTGGATGTCACGCTGCAATGGGCCACCTATCGTGATGCGGCAGATGAATCAGGACTTTCCAGAATATGGGGCGGAATTCACCCACCTGCTGATGATATTCCAGGAAGAAAAATTGGAATCGATATAGGGATTGATGCTTTTTACAAAGCGGTCTCTTATTTCGGCATTCCGACTTGGGTAGAGATCTGTGACAATGAAATAGACGATGATTGCAATGGCCTTATCGATGAAGGTTGTATCACGTGTGATGCCAATAACATTACTTCAAATATGGAGGTGGTAGAAATTGGTTTTGGCGGAACTAATCCACGGGTCAATGCCACTTGGAATAACCCAAATGGAACCACGACATGTGAAGTGCGCGGAGGAAGGATAGCGGCAAGTTCCATAGGAACAGGCACACCGTTATTTGCGAACATCAGTAATACCCAAGTGATTTCTCAGACCAACGGATCCACAGTGTCCTTCAACATAGGGCTGTATAACAACCCCAACGTGCCTTTTGTAATAGGTCAGACCTACGGCTATGAAGTGCGCTGTCTCTGTGAGGACGAAACTGCATTTACGAACTGGTCTGGCATCATTCCAGAAGCGACATTCATCGTTCCAGCTGCACCAGCTGGAGTTCAGCATGATTCCGGTCTTGCATTGAAATCAATGGATGATGCGTCATTGATTCTATATCCTAATCCGAACGATGGAAATGATCTTCGCATTGAATCCTTAAGCGAAGTGCAACTCGGAATGGGTCAAATCCAAATCTTTGATTTGAGCGGAAAATTGGTTCAAGAGAGGAATGAGAATTTTGGATCTAAGGTCATTTCATTGAACTTTAGACCTAAGCTGAATGCAGGCCTCTACTTGATCCAAATCAATCTTGAACAAGGCGTTATTAGAGATAGATTTATAGTCGAATAAGAATATTGATTTCATCCTTTTCTCTGCGCACCTTTTAAGTATGAAGATATACGACCGGAGTGGTTTATGAGCCGATGGGAGAGCCTTCCGAGCATTCAGTGAGCACACGGAACAGCCCATTCAGAATATTCCATGCTGAGCCCGAATGCCAAAGAAAGCTCAACTGAGCATTGGAACCACTCGCTTTAATCCCGCAGCCAATAGCATCACATCCTCCTCTGTATTATAGATGCCGAAAGATGCGCGCAGTGTTCCGGGAATCTGGAAACGATTCATCAAGGGCTCTGCACAATGGTGACCTGTGCGCACTGCAATTCCGAGTTTATCCAAGAGCGTTCCTAGGTCTGATGGGTGAATGTCGTCTATGAGGAAAGAAATGACGCCAGATCGCTCCGCAGGCATGCCTATGAAGCGCATGCCCTCCATCTTTCCGAGTTCTGAAAGGGCCAAAGCTAAGATACGCTGCTCATGCGCCTTCACCTCTTTCCAATCCAAGCTATACATGAAGTCTATTGCTGCGCCTAAACCTATGATGCCTGCAATATTTGGAGTTCCTGCCTCGAACTTGAACGGGATCTCATTGTAGGTGGTCTTCTCGAAACTCACAGATTTGATCATCTCTCCACCTCCGAAAAGGGGATTCATTTTTTCTAAGTGCGAGGCTTTTCCATACAAAATCCCCATGCCTGTGGGGCCATAGAGTTTATGCGCGGAGAAAGAATAGAAATCGCAATCGAGTGCTTGCACATCCACAGGCATGTGCGCTACCGCTTGCGCTCCATCTATATGCACCAATGCTCCTGAGGAACGGGCTTTCTGGATCAATTTCTGGATCGGATTCACGGTGCCCAAAGCATTGGAGACATGTGCTACCGAGAGCAGTTTTGTGTGTGCAGAAAGGAGCGTTTCAAAAGCCTCCAAATCCAACTCACCAGCATCGGTGACAGGGATGACTTTCAATACTGCACCTGTGGCCTCACAAGCCATTTGCCAGGGCACGATGTTCGAGTGATGTTCTAATGCGGAGATCAGGATCTCATCTCCAGTTTTCAGAGTGTCTTTAGCCCAAGATTGCGCTAAAATATTGATGCTGTGTGTAGTGCCAGATGTGAAGATGATCTCGCGATCCTCGATGGCATTTAAGAAGCGCTGCACTTTCTTACGCGACCCTTCCATCGCTTCTGTAGCCTCCACGCTCAAGGCATGCACTCCCCGATGCACATTGGCATTATAGCGCGCATAATAGTCACTGATGGTGTCGATGACCGCTTGCGGTTTCTGTGTGCTCGCTGCATTGTCCAGATAGACCAAGGGCTTTCCATTAACCTCACGAGTGAGGATAGGGAAAAGAGAGCGTATTTCTGGAATACTTTTCATGTTTTTTTAAAAGAGGATTTAATCCTTTATTTTGCTGTCTTAGGCCAATTTTTCTTCCAACTTTCTCCAGATGTATTCTTTCAATTCCAGTGAAGTCAATCGATCTACGACCTCACCCACGAACGCGTGGACTAGCATCTGCTTCGCAGCCACATAATTCAGTCCGCGGCATTGCAGATAGAAGAGCGCTTCTCTGTCAAGCTGCCCCGTGGTGCTCCCGTGGCTGCACTTTACATCATCGGCATAAATCTCTAACTCGGGCTTGCTGTTCATGCTCGCTTGTTCGCTCATCACGATGTTCGCATTCTGCTGAAAAGCATTAGTCTTCTGTGCATCAGGACGCACGAATACTTTGCCATTGAACACGCCCTTGCTCTGCTGATATACAACTCCTTTATACAGCTCATGCGACTCGCAATGAGGTACCAGATGATCGATTACCGTGTGGTTGTCTATGAGTTCTTTTCCAGTGGGGAAATAAGCTCCGTTTAAATAGCAGATGCTGTTCGATCCTTTCAACCGGATATGTGGTTCGTTTCGCGTCCAAGCTCCGGCTAGCGTGATGGTATTGATTGTAGTGCTGGCATCCCGCCCTTGGAATACTTCTTCACCAGAAAAATGAAAACTAGAATCTGTTCCACCTTGCAGTTTATCTAGCACAAAATGAGCATTGTCTTCCACACGTACTTCGGTGACCACATTACTGTGTATAGGCTTCGCTCTATGAATAGAAGAGTGGATCATCTCCCCTTTGCTGCCTTGCTCCGCAATGATGATATTTCTTGTCATCACAGCCGTGTCCGCTTGCGTATATACATGAATGACATGCACGGGTTTATCAAGCACTGAATTCTTCTTCAATCGAAGAAACACTCCATTGCTGGCATAGGCAGTATTTAGCGCGATGAATAAGTCTTTCTGATGATCTGCTTGCTTACCATAAACCGAATCGAAATTTTCTTTCTCGGCATCTTTTGCATACGACATAGGAAGAAGCACAACGTTCTCAGGCAAGTGTTCATCACTGCATTCAGCCCTGAAATATCCATCTACGAAAACCATACGATATGCATCCATATGTGGAATATCTAGAGTGGAAAGATCCACTTCTGCACCTTCCTTAGCGGGCTTCCAGGCATGAGTAACGAGGGGTGTCACGGGAGTGTACTTCCAAGCCTCAGTCTTTCGGCCTGGAATAGGCAAGAGCTCAAGAGCAGCTTTTGCCTCTGCTCTTACTTTGTCTATTCGAGTAGAGCCCGAATGTGTTGCAGGCTGAAAAGCTTCGAAGACATTCATTATACTCACTGTTTCAGTCAAGCTCATGCTACTTCTTCTTTGATCCAATCGTATCCTTTTTCTTCCAACTTAAGAGCTAATTCTGGACCTCCAGTCTTCACAATCTTTCCGTCACTCAAAACGTGCACGAAATCGGGTTTGATATAGTCTAACAGACGCTGATAATGAGTGATGATTAAGAAAGAGCGATCTTTATTTCGCATGCTATTCACTCCTTTGGCTACAATACGCAGCGCATCGATATCCAATCCAGAATCGGTCTCATCCATGATGGCGAAGCGGGGTTCGAGCATGGCCATTTGGAAGATGTCATTGCGCTTCTTTTCTCCTCCTGAAAATCCTTCATTGACTGATCTATCTTTCAACTTTCCGTCCAACTCTACCAGAGCAGATTTCTCTTTCAGTTGCGTCAAGAATTCACGAGCTGTCATCAGTTCTTGGCCGCGATAGGCGCGAATCTCATTCAAAGCAAGTTTCAAGAAGTTCACATTACTCACACCAGGAATTTCTACGGGATATTGAAAAGCTAAGAAAAGCCCTTCTTTCGCTCTGATATCAGCATCCATATCCAAGAGATTTTTCCCATCGAACGAGACAGAGCCTTCGGTTATCTCATAGTCTTCCTTACCGGCAAGTACAGAAGCCAAAGTGCTTTTCCCAGAACCATTAGGCCCCATGATGGCATGCACTTCACCTGCGTTTATCCTCAGGTCGATTCCTTTGAGAATCTCATTTCCTTCAACAGAGGCGTGGAGGTTTTTGATATTAATCATTTCTAATTTCAATTGTTTCTGATTTCTTAGTCAGGCCTTCTTGCACCCGGGTCCTTTTACTTCACTCTTCAGTAAATAGCGCTTGAAGTTGCCGATGTCTTTACTTTCCTTTAAGCAGAGGTGTTTTATTTCTTCAAACTCAAGTTCATTCGCATATACGCTGTCAAATGCGCGATAAATAGGTGAACGAGCCTCACCAATCTAACCTTTTGAAATAGAAAGAAAATGAATGAATTCTCTATTCCCATCTCGTTCAAACCCCTCGGCTATATTATCCTTGCACGAACCGGAGGATTTGTTGACCTGCCTCACAAGTTCAAAGTCTTTTTTGAACGTAGTTCTGAAACAAACCGCTTGGATAAGCGTGCACATCACTCTTGCTTGTTGCCAGACCTGTAAGTCTTCAAATTGTTTAATCGTTGCCATAATCAGAAATTAGGAATCAGAAATCAACCTACGCTGCCTTCTAGTGATATCTCCAATAACTTCTGCGCTTCTACAGCAAATTCCATGGGCAATTGTTTTAGCACTTCTTTCGCATATCCATTGACAATAAGACGGATAGCTTTTTCTGTGCTTATTCCTCTTTGCTGGCAATAGAACAATTGATCCTCACCTATCTTACTGGTGGTGGCTTCATGCTCCACCATTGCGGTGGTATTCTCTACCTCAATATAAGGAAAGGTATGCGCTCCGCTGGTAGATGTCATGAGCAGTGAATCACATTGGCTGAAATTCCTTGCGTTCTCGGCACCACGGCCGATTTTCACCAATCCGCGATACGAGTTTTGACTGAAACCAGCAGAGATTCCCTTAGAGATGATGGTGCTCTTCGTGTTCTTTCCGATGTGGATCATCTTCGTTCCTGTGTCGGCCTGTTGATGATTATTCGTGACGGCTACTGAGTAGAACTCCCCTATGCTGTTATCGCCTTTCAAGATGCAGGATGGGTACTTCCACGTCACTGCCGACCCCGTCTCTACTTGTGTCCAAGAGATCTTCGAGTTACGCTCGCAGAGACCTCGTTTTGTCACGAAATTGAAAACCCCTCCTTTACCATTCGCGTCTCCTGGATACCAGTTCTGTACCGTGCTGTATTTGATCTCGGCATCATCCAGAGCAATCAGTTCTACCACGGCTGCATGCAATTGATTTTCATCTCTAGCAGGAGCCGTGCACCCCTCGAGGTATGAGCAATAACTCCCTTTATCAGCGATGACAAGCGTACGCTCGAATTGCCCCGTTCCTTTTTCATTAATCCTGAAATAGGTGCTCAATTCCATAGGGCAACGAACGCCTTTAGGGATATAGCAGAAAGAACCATCAGTGAAAACAGCTGAGTTCAATGCTGCGTAAAAGTTATCGCGCTTTGGCACTACAGTGCCAATGTGTTTTTTAACCAGTTCTGAATGCTTCTGGATGGCTTCGCTCATGGAGCAGAAGATGATACCGAGCTTTCCTAGCGTCTCTTTGAATGAGGTAGCTACTGAGACGGAATCCATCACGAAATCTACCGCCACATTGCTTAATCTTTTCTGCTCGTCAATGGATATTCCCAGCCGAGTCATGGTCTTCAATAACTCAGGATCTACTTCGTCTAAGCTTTGCAATTCAATTTTTTTCTTGGGAGCAGAATAGTAAGAAATCGCTTGAAAATCAGGCTTGGTGTATTTTACATGCGCCCATTCAGGTTCGGTCATTCCTTGCCAGATTTTGAAAGCGTCTAAACGCCAATCAAGCATCCATGCGGGCTCGTTTTTCTTGGCCGATATCGTGCGAATCACTTCTTCGTTCAAGCCAGGATCAACTGTATCCGATTCCACATCAGTAGTGAATCCGAACTCGTACTCCTTAGAGGTTACTTCTGATAATATCTTGTCTTCTTCGTTGAATTCCATGGGATTATTCAAGATTCAAAGTTCCAGATTCAAGATTCAAAGTTCCAG
>CALFHF010000082.1 GCA_937875855.1 uncultured Flavobacteriales bacterium | reverse complement strand
TATATGTTTCATTACTTGATGACTTGAAAATTTTGGGATAAATCACCTATGGCCAGTCTATAAGCTCCTGCAGCAGTACTAACCAAAGCGATAAGCACAATGGAGAACGTTAGTTTTTTCATGGCACGTTTGGATTATGGTCTTGTGAAAATAGTGAACAATACAAGTTGTTTCTTTTCTTATGGTATCACCGTCCCTTCCGTCTCTGTTAATGTTCTGAAATGACCTTGGATTTTCCTTGTGATGGGCCCTGCTGCTTTTCCTATCTCTCTTCCGTCTACCATGAGAACCGGAGTCAATTCTCCCATGGATCCTGTGACGAAAACTTCTTGGGCGCTGTACACTTCGGAGATGCTGATGTTGCGTTCTAGGCAGTCTATTCCTTGTGCTTTGCAAAGCTTTATCACCTTCCTTCTCGTAATTCCAGGGAGGCAGGAATCGGCATGTGGGGTGAGCAATTCTCCTCGGTGTACGATGAAGATATTCGTGCCGTTACACTCAGAGGCAAAGCCATTTATATCAAGCATGAGGGCTGCATCTACTCCGGCTACATTGGCCTCTATCTTGGCGAGTATATTATTGATGAGATTGTTATGATGAATCTTAGAATCTACGCATGATGCATTGTTCCTTCTTATAGCCGAAGTGATGATGCGTATTCCATCTGTATTGTACACGGGCTTTTTCCACTCAGCGAGAACGATGAGTGTGGATCCATATTGATTAAAATGTGGGCTCATTCCTGAGCTGGTTTTGCGCCCTCGGGTAAGCGTAAGGCGCATGTGAGCTCCATCTCTCATTCCATTGGCCTTCAGCGTTTCGAAGATGGCTTTTTCAATGTATTCCTTGCTGGGAATATCAACGAATGCCATGGCCTTGGCCGAATTATGCATGCGCTCAATATGCTCATCTAACCCGAATACACGCCCATTATATACGCGTATTCCTTCCCACACCGCATCGCCTCCTTGCACTGAACTATCGAAGACGGAAACCTTCGCTTCTTCACGGGGATAGAGCACTCCGTCTATCCATATTTTGATGTTGCGATTTCGCTCGTCAGGGAGTGGAATCTGTTCTTCTGTTTTCATAAATGAGAGCGTTTGTTTTTTTACCGAATTGATTTCAAAAGAGATTCTGACCTTATCTGATCTCTATTTTCTTTAGTGCATCATAATAGTCATCGCATAAACTTGCCAATCCTTCCAAATGTCTTGGAATGAGCACCTCAGATTCATTTTTTGCTGCTCCAAAACCTGTTGATCTATGCACATTCGCATACCAATGTTCAGCCCATATTCCATCTTGTGCTAAAGCGCCTGCTGGCCATTCTAGCATGCTTTCTTTGAAGGGAATATCCAAGTGAAAACAGAGCTTGGTCAATACGTCTCTGGGATTGTTTAGCAGTGTTCTGCTATCTATCACTGGCACCTTCTTTCCAAACTTGCTCAGGGATTCGAAGAGCTCATATTGCGTATCCAATCCAAGGTCCTTCATGGTCACGTCTCCTCTTTTCTGAAGGTATGAAGCGATCATCGCTCGAGGTTCTCTGATGAGGAAGAAATTCTGAAATTCTTGCGCGAAGTCCAAGTCCACATCCACCATGTGATGTGGCATGTTCTTCATGAAAAGATATGGCTTCTCTGTGCTTCCCTTGCATAGTCGCTCCGTGACTTTAGCTGCAGTGTTTTCTTGGACTGAGAGGATCTCTTCCCGCATGGGATGCTCTATTCCAGTGTGCTTCAGATAGTATGCGTAGTAGGGCTCATCTATCACCTCACAGTCTCCGCGGTGATGAAAAGCATACATGAAAGCGGTGGAGACATTACGCGGCCCTGACCACATGCTGATACGCTTTATGGGATAGGAATCCATTGCCATTGCTTCATTTACCTAGCAAGGACCAGAAGATCTTCTTGAAATAATTATAGCGGTCATAGGCACCTTTTTTTTGCATCATGAACCCATCTACTTTCCATTCAGGCGGAAATGAATATCCCCATTCTTTCATGAATGGCCCGAAGACCAAGGCTGCTTTTTCTTGGGATTCCTTGGTGTCAAAATGCTCCAAGAAATGCTTGGTTTTAGCTTCGGTCTTATTGCCTTGAGGCAGAGGGCGTTTCGCTTCAATACCTAGGTCTTTCAGGACCTTTGCAAAATCTTCTTGGATATGTTCAAAGCTTATCACACCGTTCATCTTGTCCTTATCCAAATTGGCCCAATTGCTATAGGGAATCCCATAGAACTTCATGAAGAAATCAGAGAAACTGGGATTATGCTCCTGCACATATTTGAATTTGCGCTGATGTATGCGCTGATTGATGTAATGCTTTATAGGGTTCTTCGTCTTTTTCACCTCTTGGATATCGGCATACTTCTCGTTGTGATTCGAGAGGTATTTATAGTAATGGCTCACTGCCTGATCCATAGGATTACGAATGCCTATAAAGGTGAAGTACTTCTTCTCCTCCTCACTCGCCTTTTTAAGAAACTTACGGTAATTGGCATGCTTATAATAAATGCTTTTGCCATCATAATGTTCGATAAGTTCTTTGGCAATGGCCGTAGAAGCCGTGAGCGGAAGTTCTAGAAAAAGATAGCGGTGCGTGTGGCTTACGATCATAAAAGTGGTAAAAAAGATTAGGGCAAATCTAATGATTGCAATAAGGGAATATTCAAGGGTGCAGGTCATCAAACAAAAAGCCCCGGTTCATAAACTGAACCGAGGCTTTTCTGAAATCCTTAATATCAGGAATTAGTCTTTGCCGAAACTTCGCTTGAAGGAATCAGCACCTATAATTACTTCTAATTGATATACGCCCTTCGCTTGTTCTCTGAGCGATTCATTGAAGTTGAACATACCATTCAATCTACCATGTTTCTTTTCAGATACTATGCTTCCTTTCGCATCATAAATTCTAGTGACAATATTCCTAGTTCCTTGAATCATGAACGAGATATTTATCTCATCACTCGTAGGGTTAGGATACAGCGTGATGCTTTCTTCAATAATCATATCCTCTAGTCCATTAGGGTCGCTCATTTCATAGATTTTGAAGTCATCAAGCCCAGCTTCAACCAAGCTTCCTCCGTTCAAGTTCTGGCCGGGACGTAGGCTGTCTGAAGCATTGAACTTCATCATGAACTGATCAGTAAGCTCCACATAATCACTGATGCGGAATGCTTTTCTTCTCCATGTAGCATCTGAAGACTTGCTGTCTTCTAAATAGACCCAAGAGAATCCTCCGTCATCAGAAAGTTGCACTTGCCACCAGTCAGCCCCTGGATTCGCTCCTGATGGAGGGCTGTTCGTATACCATCTCATATAGGTGAAGGCTGGATTAGCGTATTCAGTTAGATCTATAAGATCTGTAATCAAGGTTGTAGTTCCAGCATCCACGTCATTCGTTCCTATCCCATCTGTTGGGCTGAAGCTATTTCCTGTCACGAAGCAACTCTCTCCGTCCTCGGTGTATTGCTGATCCACAGCAACAGCCACACCTGTAGCCGAGAATGATCCTACAGGTGAAGTTTCTTCCCATAATCCTGTTGTTGCATTGTCAGATGGAACTCCGGCATAAAACTCAGAGATATAGTCTTCTTCATCAGAATCATACGTTTCTAAAAGTTCATATCCTACTAGGATGTAATTAGGAAGATTAGGATGAGTTGCCAAGTGCGATGCAGTAGGCGTAACAGCTGAGTAATTAGAGAAGATATCTTTCACGGCCATATAATAGGCTACGATGTTTCCAACGGGCTGCGAAGGAATATTGGCTGAGTAATTATTAGACCCGTTATCGGTCATGGCAATCTCATTCCAAGCGGTCTCATCGTTCAACTTATAGTAGAGATATACTCCATCTAAATAATTCACGAATTGAGCAGAGAAGTCCAAGGAAGTCTCAATGAGAATAGGTGCATTTCCTTCTAATTCAGTGATGGCTGCGTGATTCAACTCAGCAGTAGCTAAGAAGGTGATTCCATGAATCGCAAATCCCTCAGAGATGGCTGCACCGTTGGGCGTTCCATTCAGAATGTTCGCATCATCATCATCGTATTCCAAGGCATCTATCAAGACATTCAGGAAGGCTGTTCCTTCATTTCCGTTAGAGACGGTTGCTTGCAGTCCATAATAACATCCAACGAAGAGATCCATCAGTAAATCTTCATCTTCGTTTAGCAATAAGTATGTATCCCACCATGCTCCTGCGATGATTTCTCCATTGTCATGCACTTCTCCTGTAAGATCTGCAGGATATACTTTAGGATTTTCAGCATAGGTTCTGATGAATGCATCTGGAGCTGTTGGGTCGTTACCATCTCCTAAGACAGGATCCTGATACGGCATATATCCCCACACATCTGCATAGCCTTCGCCAATTCCTCCGTTATTGAAAGATGCGCCTTGGTCCTGATAGAAATTATCATTGATCCCATGTCCATACTCATGAAAAACCACATCGCTCACTAATACTAGGCTCACGCAATCGAATGAACCTGTATAGAAATTGATGGAACTTCCATTGTAAAAAGCATTGCAATCATGCGGAGAGATGCCAATGTTCACGGGTAATTCAAAATCCATTCCTGTAAAAGTTGGAATGTATCCCTTCATGTAATCATGAATCACGGTTACATTGAGGAAGCCTGACACTTGCTCCTCAGTAAAAAGGCCATCTAGACTGATGGTATTCTCTCCCTCATTCAACTCTACAGTTGCTTCCGGAGTAGGCTGATTGTTATAGGGCACCACGCGAGCATAGTTCCCACGTAATCTTACTGTGGCAGTCACAGGTCCGCTTGCATTCGTGGTTATGTCTCCGTTCTCATCGGTGACATACTCTGTTCCATTAATAATCACATCCATATTCGCGAATACTGAATTCACAGTAGGCTCTGATGGATCATAAATTAAATGTTCTCCAGAGAAATTGGCATTCACTGTCACTGGTGGTTTCGCCTCTCCTTTTTCTCCATGCTCATGAGTGCATGTGCTTGTTGAGCAGGAATGAATCTGATTTGTTCTGTACAAGACTTCTCCTGTATGCGCATCCACGTATGTCTGATACCTTGCTGGCATTCCGTTGTCCCAAGTAGCCTCGAAGATCACTTCGTACACAAGGTGCTGAATGTATTCTCTGTTCTCAGGAATGGGAAGAATCTTTAATTCAAGAGACACTACTGCCGCAGTGGCAGCGGATACATTGCTCATGGCAGCAGCCGAAGCAGCCACAGGACTGATCGCTGGCTCTGTGTTCAATGTGATGTTAGGATGAACCACCGCAGACCAAGAAATCACTTGACCCGTATACTTTATCTTCACCATAGCTTGACTGAAAAGCAATTCAAGTCCATTATGCATTTGCTTAAAAAAGACCTGATGATGCTTGCCATTATCCGTGATGGTCTGAACTTCTAATTCTTCAATAGGAAGATTAAAAGCAGCCAATTCACCTGTCATGAAATTCATTGCACGGCTCTCAGCATCAGTACCTTCAGCCATAATTCCTGCACCGAAAGCACGACTTGGCAATTGGTTATCCTCATCGAACTGAACCATCCATCCTGAATGAGCAGTCTTGAATGCGCTCCATGGAGCTGCATCGCGCAAGTTGCTTTGAAAGACTGGGTCTATCTCGCCATATCCTTTCTTTAGGAATTTGACATCATAAGGGTCTGATTGTTGGGCTTGGAGACTCATGCAGGAGACTAGAACTGCAATAGCTAAGAGAGTAGAAGATTTTATCATAAGGATTGCTATGTTTATTTCAGAAAGCCTAAAGATGCACATCTTAGCGCCATTAGAACATATTCTATACGGATAAGATAGGATTCCTGAGGGATCATGCCTCCACAGTCAATCCATCATAGGCAAGAAAGACTCCTTCAGGTAATTGGGCCGAGACCTCTTCATGTTTGCCCATAAGATGGCTTATATGAGTGAGATAGGCTCGTTTTGGTTTTAATTCGGCAATCCATTCTAACGCCTCGTCCAAGTTCAAATGAGAGATGTGCTCTTTCTTTCTCAAGGCGTTCAAAATAAGTACATCACAGCCTTTTAATTTCTCTTTCTCTCGAATGGAAATCGTTTTCGCATCGGTGACATAAGCAATGTTCCCTATTCTGAATCCAAGAACAGGCAACATATAGTGCAACACTTCTATAGGCATAACATCAACACCTTGAACATTGAATTTCTTAGTAGTTATTGTCTTCAGAGTCACTTGCGGAACTCCAGGATATGGATTCTCATCAAAGATGTAATGGTATTCTCGCTTCAAGGCTTCTTGCACTGGAATAGTCGCGTAAACCTCCACAGCCGATTTCGTCCTGTAATTGAACGGCCGTATATCATCTAGCCCAGCAACGTGATCCTTATGTTCATGCGTTAAAAGTAAAGCGTCCAATTTCTTCACTCCTGCCCTAAGCATCTGATATCTAAAGTCTGGGCCTGCGTCTATTACTATGCTCTTTCCTTCTACTTGAATCCACACAGAAACACGTAAACGGTTGTCCCTTGGGTCTTTTGAATGACATACTTCACACTCACAGGTAATGACAGGAACCCCTTGTGAGGTGCCCGTTCCCAGAAAGCTGAGCTTGATGCCTAGAGTTTCATTGTGCATGATCGCTCAAAAATAGTCAGCAGGAATGGCTCGGAGTCCGATTCATGCCCTATTTTTGGCCAAAGAATCAATATTCTCTCGTATAGTGGAAAGGGCAGTCCTATCAAGCAAGCAAAAATCACTTCGAATCAATCTCGATAAAAAGATCTACGGAACTTTTTCTGAGATAGGTGCCGGACAGGAAGTGTCTAGGCATTTCTTCAGGGTGGGTGGTGCTTCGAATACGATAGCGAAGGCGATGAGCGCCTACGACAAGGAATTCAGCGATGCCATCTATGGCGCTGAAGAGCATCATAGATACGTATGTCGCCCTAGGCTTGATAAGATGCTCGACCATGAATGGCAGCTCATTACTGACCGCCTACATGAAGAACGTCAGCAGAATTCTACCTTCTTTTCTTTTGCCAATACAGTGGCTACTATCGATTACAAAAAGCGTTTCGATGGTCATGGTTGGGTCGGAATCCAGTTCCAAAGCAGTCCTCAGAAAACGCATAACCGTGTCATTCTTCATATAAGGCCTTTAGAGACTGAAGCTCAATTTCAGCAGGAGTCCATTGGGATATTGGGTGTGAACCTCATCTACGCGAGCTTCTTCTATTATAAGAATGTCGATGATTTCTTGGAATCCTTGATGGATAATCTCTCCTCTGACAAGATGGAGATAGACACCATAGAAATGACTGGCCCTGATTTCGAGCACGTAGATAACCGTCTGTTGAGCTTGAAGTTGGTTAAAAACGGATTTACTTCAGCGGTAATCTTCAGCCCTGATGGGGTGAATGTGCATCCTTCTGAAGTCCTTTACAAGAAGAACATTCTCGCGATTAGAGGTAGTTTCCGTCCGGTTACGAAGGTGAACCTGGACATGATTGTGAACGGCTATAATGAGTTCATCAAGGACCCCAAGGTCGATAAGGAAAACCTTCAAGTGCTTTTCGAAATTACCTTGAACAACCTGCTTATGGAAGGTGGTGTGGACGAACAGGACTTCCTAGACCGTGCTGACATCCTCTGTTCTCTGGGACAAACGGTTATGATTTCCAATTACCGCAAGTACTATAAACTCACCGAATACCTTTCCAAATTCACGGATAAGCGTATGGGCTTCATCATGGGTATTGACCATTTGATGGAGGTATTCAATGAGAAGTATTACCGCAACCTGAATGGCGGAATGCTAGAGGCCTTCGGGATATTATTTACACGTGATATTAAGATCTATCTCTATCCGCTTAAGGATAGGAATACGGGTGAGTTGGTGAACAGTTCTAACATTGACATTCACCCTCGTGTGAGACCTCTTTACGATTATCTCATGTTCAATAAGAGGGTCGTGGATCTTCAGAATATTGACCAATCCGTTCTCGGAATTTTCTCTAAGGAGGTGTTGCGCATGATCCGATGCGGGGAGGCTGGATGGGAAGATATGGTGCCGACTTATGTCGACATCATCATCAAGAAGAACAAGCTCTTTGGCTATGAGCCAAACAAGGAAAAAGAAGAATCTTAATCAGCTCAGTTTTACGGAGATTAGATTGAAGAATTCTTCTCTTGTTTTATGATCATCCATGAAGGCTCCGGTGAATGCCGAAGTGGTAGTGAATGAATTCTGTTTCTGCACACCGCGCATTTGCATACACATGTGCTGGGCTTCTATCACTACTGCTACGCCTGCCGGTTTCAAGGTATCTTGAATGCAATCTCTGATTTCATTGGTCAATCGCTCTTGCACTTGAAGTCTTCGTGCAAATACGTCTACTACCCGAGGAATCTTGCTCAGCCCTACGATATGCCCTTTAGGGATGTAAGCAATGTGTGCCTTCCCAAAGAAAGGCAACATGTGATGCTCACACATGGAATAGACTTCTATTCCTTTCACCACCACCATCTGATCATATTCCTCAGCAAACATGGCGCTCTTCAATATAGCCGCAGGATCCAAGTCATAACCATGCGTGAGATAATGCAAGGCCTTAGCTACGCGCTCCGGTGTTTTCAGCAGGCCTTCACGGCTGGGATCCTCCCCTAGATTCTTCAGGATGTCTCCATACACTTCAGCGATGGCATCTACCTTCTCGTCATTGTAATCATCTACCCTGCGGAAGCCCTCGTTATTCCAGTCTTCACCCGAATGGTCATGTCCTGCACTCATTTTCCGTAATAATCTATGATGTTATTCTCTGTTTCATATACCCGCACTTGGTGCAACGTGGCTCCATGCTTGGCTATCTCCTGCTCTAATCTCTCCCATATGCCGATGGCAATATTCTCTACACTGGACATCTTCCCCTTCATCCATTCCACATCCATATCGATGTTCCTGTGATCTAAGTCTTCAATGACGCGATCCAAGATGATTTGTTTGAGGACTTTTAAATCCATAACCATGCCTGTCTCGGCATCAGGTTCTCCTTTCACGGTTACGAAGAGCTGATAATTATGTCCATGCCAATTCTCATTGGCGCATTTACCAAATACCGCTAAATTCTTCTCTGCACTCCATTCCGCTTTGGAAAGCTTATGTGCCGAGCTGAATCGCTCTCTTCGTATTAAATATACTTCTGCCATGTAGTGTTACTTAGACTAGTGCGGGCAAAGATACGCTGTACAATCTCTTTAAAAAGATGGAACTATAATTAACCCATTAAAGCCAGAAAAGCCCGAGGCATTATGCTCGGGCTTTTTTTTTAATGTCTTGTTTAGTAAGGCTTAATCCTCAATGAGGACTCCATCCGCTTTGAAGGAGATAGCTACTTCAGGTTCAGTGATGGCAGCTATTTCTTCAGCGCTTTTACCTGCGTCTTCTGCGTAATGCTGCAGCATATCTACTTCGGTAACGCTTTTGTAGGCATAGCCTTTTACCACTGCTCTTTTTCCTGCTTGACCTTCAACAGGAACAAAGAATCCGTAGTCCTTGAACGTCACGCGCATGTCATCAGACATACCTGCGTCCATGGTCATCCAACATCCTTTTTTAGAACAGGTTTCCTTTATGGTACCAGAGAACGTACATGGAACAGAGTCAGCGCTGGCAAGTGCAGTCTGTAGGTCAGTGCTGCTCATCAATCCATCTTCAGTGATGACTTCACCATAGGACTTAATATTTTCAGGAGCTCCTTCTACCACATTAGGTGCGGTCTGAGAGGTGCAAGAATAAACGAAGAACAAGCAAGCGAGTAGGCTCAGGTATTTCATGGAGTAATTATTTTGGGCGAAGATAGGACTCATCTCTGAACTTATCCACTTTCTCCATGGCCAGCGGGCTAGTTCACCTCTGCTTTCTTTTTAAATCAAATTTAAGACTCAAGAATATGAGTTATTTGTTCGATGCTAAACTAAAGGCGAACGGGTAGGTATTCCAGCGCCTATAAAGGCGCTTAGCACTGTGCCTTCGTAGTATACCGCACGGAACGGAGTTACCGCGCTAACGACTTTATTTGGGAATTGTTCCGCGCGAGCGGGT
>CALFHF010000081.1 GCA_937875855.1 uncultured Flavobacteriales bacterium | reverse complement strand
TTGAATTAATTGTCCCCATCTCTCAACCTTGAATCTTGAACCTGAAATCTTGAATGAACCAACGGTTAAATAGAAAAACTCTCGCCACAACCACAGGTACGGTTTGCGTTCGGATTGATGAATTGAAACCCTTTTCCATTGAGCCCTCCAGAATAATCCAGCTCGGTTCCTACCAGATAGAGGAAACTCTTCTTATCCACGACCACTTTCACGCCATTGTCTTCAAAGACCTTATCGTCCTCTTTCAACTCATGGTCGAAATCTAATTTATACATAAGCCCTGAACATCCGCCACCTTCTACTCCCACACGAACAAAGCTTCCTGCAGGTGAAGAATCTTGACTCATCAATCGCTGTACTTGTTCACGGGCATTATCTCTAACCTTAATCATTGCTTTTCCTTAGTATATATAGGTTCCGCAAAGATAAGGCTTTATTTGGAAGGATTCTAAATAAGCAATCATCTGTTGCCTGGGCTGAAATAGGCCGACATCTCTGTGTTTTGGTTTCATGAGAAAATTAGAGGGTTCTTAGACGATTAGAATTTCTGGACAAGCTAGACCTCATAAAATCAGTATATTACATATTCGATGAAAGGCCCCGCGTCATATTTGAATCCCTTGCTTTGCTGTTTTGTTGGACTCCTGTTCTAACGAAGAACACCTAAAGCCTGCTGATTTCGCTGTCTTCGAGCGTTTAGTTCCTGATTGTGATGGCCCTGCTTCTCAAGCGCGTAATGCGCGCAAAGAGGAAGGATATAGACACCTCTGTGGCGGTTAAAACACAGATGTTCGGTTCGATAGTTCAAGCTGGAACCTGGATCAGCACAACCTAACCAAGGGCAAGTAAGAAAGGGCTTTAGTGCGCTCTTAGAGGCAGAATATGTATCCATTATGGTTCAGCATGGTATCTTCTCGACCAGCGATTGATGCCTAGTCTAGTTAAACGCAGCTTAAAGAGTATTAAGATTTTCCCTTTCCAGACAGAGCTTTCCTATGAAGTGGTTAATGAAACCGCTTATGGTGTTCCAGTGATGATCGCATACTGTGTCATAGCTGATTCAACAGAGGTGCACAGCCGCGCGCATTGCGGACAGGAATTGCACTTTGCCGTGTCAGGAGATACCTGTGCTGATGCCTCTTTCTGTGATGGAGTGCAGGAGCAATGCATTGGCCTCGTGTGTGCGTGTTTTGTGATCACAAGACAGAATCGCTCTGGTGGCCTTTGATAAATGAGAGCGTTTCAGGCCTTATGAGAGATATGTATATGATGAAGTATTCATCTGCCTATTGGTAGGTTTAATATGGGAAAAAGTGCTCAGTTAATGTCCTCAAACGCTAATGCTCATAGCAGACGAGGAGATGGATATCCCTACGGATTGGCCTCGCTTTGACGCGGAGGATCTAATGTGTAATTGAAAGCTTAGGACTCAACTATAACGGCACTCAAAAACCTCAGAAAGGTGATGCTTCAATTTCGCTTTCACCTCCTCATAATCCAGCTCTTTTTCCAGTTCTTTCTTCATGCTGGTCACGGCTTTGTCAGTGATTCCGCATGGGATGATGTTCCCGAAATAATCTAAGTCGGCATTGACATTAAAGGCGAAGCCGTGCAGGGTCACCCAGCGGCTGCATTTCACGCCTAGGGCAGCTATTTTTCTTGCCTTTGCTTCATCTTCCCAATCTAGCCATACGCCTGTCAAGCCGTCTATGCGTCCACCTAAGATGCTGTAATCGGCCAGGGTGAGGATGATAGCTTCTTCTAAATACCGCAGGTACTTATGGATATCGGTGAAGAACTGCTCCAGATCTAGAATGGGATAGCCCACGATTTGTCCTGGCCCGTGATACGTAATATCGCCACCGCGGTTGATTTTGTAATAGGTGGCTTTT
>CALFHF010000080.1 GCA_937875855.1 uncultured Flavobacteriales bacterium | reverse complement strand
CATGTAAAATGATATCGTAGATATGTTCCCAGAAAACAGGCTCGAAATAAAGCTTATCAGCGGTATCAAAATCGGTAGAAACGGTCTCCGGATTACAGTTAATCATGATGGTTTCATATCCGCATTCCTTTGCAGCGATTATACCGTGAACGCAACTGTAGTCGAACTCTATCCCCTGCCCTATCCTGTTCGGTCCTGAGCCCAAGACAATTATCTTCTCTCTGTCACTTACTATACTTTCATTTTCTTCTTCAAAAGTGCTATAGAAATATGGTGTATACGCATGGAATTCTGCTGCGCAGCTATCCACAACCTTATAGACTCGCTTAACCCCCATCTCATGCCTTTTCTTGAAGACTTCACTTTCAAGACATCCAAGTAAGTGTGCGATTTGACGATCTGCATAGCCCTTCTGCTTTGCATCCAGCATTAGGGACTTAGAAATGCTTTCCAAATCTTCCTTTTCAATCACTTTCTCCAGATTAATCAACTCTTCAATCTGTCTTAAGAACCAGGGATCAATCTTTGTTTTCTCGAAAATCGTGTTGAATGGTATTCCGAGTTTGAATGCGTCATAAATATGGAAAAGTCTGTTCCAGCTTGGATGTTGTAAGCTGTTTAAGATCACATTCACATCCTTTAACTCCCTACCATCAGCACCTAGTCCGTTTCTGCCAATTTCCAAGGATTGACAAGCTTTCTGCAGGGCTTCTTGAAAACATCTTCCAATGCCCATTACTTCTCCTACAGATTTCATCTGTAAGCCCAGCTCTTTATCTGTGCCTTTGAACTTATCAAAGTTCCATCTAGGGATTTTCACGACTACGTAGTCCAATGTTGGCTCAAAGTAGGCCGAGGTGGTCTTTGTAATCTGATTCTTCAATTCAGGTAAATGGAATCCTATGGCCAGCTTCGCTGCTATTTTAGCAATAGGATATCCAGTGGCTTTAGACGCCAATGCCGAGGAACGTGAAACCCTTGGATTTATCTCAATGGCTATAATGTCTTCCTTTTCATCAGGACTAACCGCGAATTGTACATTACATCCTCCTGCGAAATCACCTATAGCTCTCATCATCTTGATGGCCATGTCTCGCATCCGCTGATACGTGCAATCAGAGAGTGTCATAGCCGGAGCTACGGTAATGCTGTCCCCTGTATGAATTCCCAGAGGATCCATATTCTCAATGGAACAGATGATGACTACATTGTCATTTGAGTCACGAAGAAGCTCGAGCTCATATTCCTTCCAGCCAAGTAAGGCCTTGTCTATCATCACTTCGTGAATGGGGGAAATCTGTAACCCTCTGGTCAATAAATTCTCAAACTTCTCTTTCGAATGCACAAGGCTGGCTCCTGCTCCTCCGAGCGTATAGGAAGCGCGAATGCAAAGTGGAAATCCGAATTCTTGGGCCACTTCTTTACCTTCTAGAAAGCTCTTTGCCGTGGCTTGAGGTGCCATGGGAATATCCAACCTCCCCATGAGGTTTCTGAAACGCTCTCTGTCCTCAGTGATATTGATAGCGTCAATATCAACGCCTATCATGCGTACGCCATATTCTTCCCAAATGCCTTGCTCATCACACTTCATGGCCAGATTAAGAGCCGTCTGTCCTCCCATAGTAGGCAGCACACAATCTATGTCATGAGCCTTTAAAATCTTCACAATGGAGGCTGGCTCCAGCGGTTCCAGATAGATATAATCCGCCATGACAGGGTCAGTCATGATGGTAGCCGGATTAGAATTAATCAGCGTGACCTTGACGCCTTCTTCTCTCAAAGAGCGCGCGGCTTGTGATCCAGAATAATCAAACTCGCAGGCCTGTCCTATAACAATAGGGCCGCTGCCGATTATTAATACATGTTTTATCGAAGTGTCTTTTGGCATTGCTCTGTTATTAAAAAATACCCCCTGTGGCTCTAGACCAAGGGGGTATTTTTTATTCAATGTTTTTTCTTGCGCTCTCGCATATCAGTCGCAAAAATAGCTTTATGAGTTGCTTAATCTCATGTCATAATTTCCACAACTGTGAATAACTATTCTTTCAACAGTCTGCGCTGCACTCTTCGACCTTGTATTTCAAGCTGTATGATGTACATCCCGCTTTTCAAATCCTGCATTGGAATAATCATGGAATTCGTTCCGCCTTCAAGATAGCTAGTGTACTGGTTCCAAAGGCTTCTGCCTGTCAAATCGAAGATGTCGAAACGAACATCTTGAGCCTTTTCTAATTGGAATCTCACAGTACTCTGCTCCTGGGCGGGATTAGGATAAAGACTAATCTCTAGCTTTTTTTCAAATTCATCCAATGCACTTACATACATGGCTATATTGATGTTGTCAATGAAGACATTATTTCCACCATCACTTTCATACTTGAACTTGAAACGGAACTCTTCTTGCATGCTACTTGGCCCAATGTTCGTGATATAAATGGTCTGCCATTGATCAGCTGTAGGAAAGAAAGGCTCTGTGGTAGGATCTGCTGTGGGAAGCGAAGATGTACCTGTCAATGTTTTCTTAAGGATCCAGGTATCTCCACAATCATCAGAGACGAAGAGTCTCAGTTTATCCGAATTGCTGTCATCTCTCTGCGCGTAGGCCACATCAAAACTAAAACTGATGGCCTCAGCCTCACTCAGGTCCACGCTATTGCTTACCATTTCATCATACCATCCAATGGTATTCGACTGATTATCCAACCAGGCAGAAGATGGACTTCCGTTTCCAATGCTGTTGTTTGTTGTCCAAGCAACATCATTATTCGGATTGATAATGAACCAACTAGGTGAGTCATCGATCATTTCGTCTTCAAATCCTTCTATGAGAGGTAATGCTTCCCCTACTGCTGAAGTGACTTGGATATATGACGTTTTCACCTCAGTGTCTGAACCTATTCCATTCGTGACCGTCAACGAGGCTTCAAATGTCCCCACTTGATTATAGATGACCACGGGTGATTGTTCCGATGATGAAGCTGGATTTCCTCCTTCAAAGGTCCATAACCAACCCGTTTCTGCCAATATTGATTCATCAGAATACTGTATCGTTCTTCCTTGACAAATAAGATTTTTATCAGCACTGAACTCCGCAGTTGGCGCCAGGCTTATCTCTCCGAAAAGATCCGTTTCCCAAAGGCCTCTTCCATATGTAGCCGCTCTTAGCTTTCCTGATCCATAGTGAATCTCTACTTCAGATACTACCACATTAGGCAGACCATCGAAGAATGGAACCCAGTTCACCAAGTCATCATTTGTATAGTAAACACCTACATCCATGGCGACATAAAGCCCTCCATTACTGCCGTTTTCATATACGATGGAGTTTGCAGGGAAATTCGGGAGATTCAAACTTATATTCTCCCATGAAGATCCTCCATTAGTCGAGTGATAGACTTTCTGTCCGGCACTGTATGCCGATGTGGAAATCCACACTTCCATGGGATTATTAGGATTAATTTCGATAGATGTTTTCTTCAACGTAGGTAATCCTGAATTGATGAATTCCCAGGTATCTCCTCCGTCCAAGGTGCGGGATAAGGAAGAGTTTCTTGCTACATACATGATGTCATTATCAGTATTGGCGATATTGAAAGCAGTGATATTACTACTCGCGGGACTAACAGCATTCCATGCACCATTTCCATTTCTTTTCCACAAGGACTCATATCCCGCGAAAAGCACATTAGAATTAGTAGGATCCAGCATGAATGGTGTCACCCAATCACCCGACTCTGGAATGTCATTGCTATAGCCATTGAAATCATTTCCTCCGTTAGTGGATCTGCGAATGCTCCCATATTGAATTGAAGCAAACATGATGTTCTCATTGTTAGGATTGATTAAGCAATTCATTCCGTCAGCGCCCATGGCCTGACCACATACTTCGTCTTCACACAATATGATTCCGTTATCCTGAGCACCTGCGAGCATTAATCCAGCATTCGTAGCACTTCCTCCCATGTGATAAAACTGACTGCATTGAATTCCACTGGTAAGATCACTGAAACTTGTGCCGTTATTACTTGACTTGAAAATTCCACCATCGCTTCCGCAGTAGAAATTGGTCCCGAAATATTCCAAGGTGTGAATGTCTGCATGTACATAAGCTCCAGTCACAGATGGGAAAACCCAATGTGCTCTTATGTTCCAAGAAGATCCGCCATTATTCGACCTCCAAAGGTTCACTCCTCCCACGAAGACCTGATTTGCGTTATTAGGGTTCGC
The DNA here is from genome assembly GCA_937875855.1 of uncultured Flavobacteriales bacterium. Lineage (GTDB taxonomy): Bacteria > Bacteroidota > Bacteroidia > Flavobacteriales_D > JABDKJ01 > JABDLZ01. The sequence continues at coordinate 1,622 of CALFHF010000080.1, read as the reverse complement.
AGCGAGTCCCATGTCATACCATGCTTGACCTCCTGAGTCGTCTCCATCCTCAGACCATCCCATAAGATTAGGACTGCTAGCTCGTAACGTAAACGTTTGACCAGCATCAATGGAACGATAGAATCCTGCAAATCCTTGGCTATCAGAATCTCCTGCCAACAGATAGACCCAATTAGGCTCATCTGCAGAGACTGCGATGGCTACACGGCTCAAGGAAGAGCTAGCAGGTAATCCAGTATTTACTGACACGAAACTCTCTCCTCCATCTTCAGAACGCAGCATTAAATTCTTGGATGCATAAACAATGGATGCATTTGTAGGGTGAAATTCTATGTCTCTAATATCTCCGCTTGCTACTTCATGCCAATTAGATCCAGCATCAGCAGACTTCCAAAGTCCATAGTCCGTTGCTGCGAAGAGTATGTTATTATCAAATGGAGAGATTCTGACATTGTTCACATTTCTGAAGCTCTGCACCTCCCAAGACAATCCTGTACTCTCAAAGGTCACACCTCCATCATATGATTTCATCACTCCCATGCTGAAAGTGTCATCAGCATCTCCATCACCTGTTCCTATATAAACTATGTTCGGGTCTAAAGGATTTATCGCTATTCCTGAGACACCTAGTGTCGGAAAGAGATCCGTCATTGGAGCCCATGTACTTCCTCCATTCAATGATTTCCAGAGTCCTCCTCCTGGAGTTCCCACATAAATGATTTGACTGTTGATAGGGTCTTGAGCTACAGCGTTGATTCTTCCTATACCAGGACTGTAGCTGACAAAGTTCAAGTTGCTGGGCCCTATGGGCGTCCAATTGGCTGGAGTTCTAGAATCAGCCTCTATTGGATTGGCTTTCTTCCATGATTCGAATTCACGGTAGTTATGGCTTGGACTCGGAAATTCGCCTGAAGGAAAAACGCGTTGTTCCCAGAACCATTCCCAACGCTTAAATTGCTTGAAGCCTTTTCCTTTTTCATATTCCCTTCCTTCCCATGCTTGGTCAAAAGCTGTTTGAATATCATAAAAATTACGATTATGATCTCGCATCATATCAGACCAATGCTGAGCACCTAGGCTAGAGAATAAAATGGAAAATGAGCTAAAAAGTAAAATGTGGCGCATTAAGTGTTGTTTAAATGCTAAAGATAATAAGGCCCATAGGATCTGGTCCAGTCATAAGACCATATTTGTTCCCTATTCTATGATTCTTTCCTTTGTCAACATGGTCAATAAGGCAGAAGAAAATACCGATCTTAGCATAGTTAAGACAAGGGATGGGTCCCAAACGCTGATTAGCCAAAGATTTGGACAGCATTATCATAGTCTTCACGGTGCGGTGCAGGAATCGAGGCATGTGTTCATTAAAAATGGACTGAGCGAACTAGATCAGAACAGGACTTTGAAGATCTTAGAGATGGGTTTAGGCACTGGATTGAATGCGTTATTATGTCAACAGTTTCGAGATGCTATAGGAAAGCCTAGCTCATATTTTTCTTATGAAGCATTCCCTATTCCGCTTTCCCTTTCAGATGAACTTAACTACAGCGAATTGCTTGGAGCTTCTTCTAATGAGGTCTTGCACCAGATTCATCACTGTGCTTGGGAAACAAACATTGACC
>CALFHF010000079.1 GCA_937875855.1 uncultured Flavobacteriales bacterium | reverse complement strand
TTCATGAGCAAGATTTCCAACAAATTCTTTTCTAAAATCATCTTTTTTCTGAAGGTTTCTTATTTCCTCTATACGTTCATCTGCCCAATGAAGCACATCTTTTTCAACTCGTTTTAATGGATCAACTCTACTGAGTAATTTAGGCTTACTCTTCTTCCCTGTTAGTCCGAAAATGGTCCTATAAACAGGCAGGATTCGTTCATTCAAAAAACGTTGAGTAGTGAAGAATACAATAAGCCCACTGATGATTGTTATGGCCGTAAACTGTAAAATAAGATCAATAGTCTCCAATCTTTCTCCAGCCATGAAGTACGTAATAAATGTACTCAAGCCAGCTACGCTGAATGCTGAGATGATTGCGGATCTCAGAGGACTCATGACTTTTTCTCTACGAATTTATAGCCGACCCCTTTGACCGTCTTAATGCGCTTTTCTCCTATTTTTTCTCTAAGTTTCCTGATATGGACATCTATCGTTCTGTCCCCTACGAATACATCATAGCCCCAGACTGTGCTCATAATGTTATCTCTAGTGAATACGTGTCCAGGTTTAGAAGTCAATAAAGCTAAAAGCTCGAATTCCTTTTTAGGTAGACTGAGCTCTTCACCCTCTTTAATCACGAGATATCTATCTCTATCTACAATAAGGGATTTCAACTCTATCTGTTCTGGCGCTGATATTCTGAACTTTCTTCGCAATAAGGCTTGAACTCTTGTGGCGAGAACACGAGGTTTTATTGGCTTTGTAATGTAGTCATCAGCACCCGCTTCGAAACCAGCTATCTGAGAGTAATCTTCTCCTCTTGCGCTCAAGAATGCAATGATAATATCAGCATTCTTGGGGTCCTCACGAATAATACGACACGTCTCTACTCCATCCATCTCTGGCATCATCACATCTAAAAGGATAAGATCAGGACGATGCTTTTCCATTTCTTTCAAAGCCTTCAAACCAGTATTGGCTGTATAGACATTGAATCCTTCCTTCTCCAAATTATAGGAAAGCAAGTCTAGGATGTCTTGTTCATCATCAACTACAAGAATGTTCTGTTTAATCATATTTACGATTGCTTGAAGGAGTCAAAAGTAATTCCTCAAGATTAAGCTATTCCATGTCCTAGGTCACCTCAAAATTAGCAAAGCCTTTGATAGGTAACATTAAGGTAACAATGTCTTGAGGACAATGTAAAGATTAGTTGAGACTCACTTCGTTTGGCAGAGCGTGCTTTGCTCCCAGAATCAAAAGAAAGAAATGAAAACTATACTCAACACATGGAGCAAGGCCCTTTTCACAGCTGGCCTTTTAATAGCTATAGGAACAGGATGCTCAAAGGAAACGGGATGTAAGGACCCGTTGGCGGCTAATTACGACCCCAATGCTGAGAAGGACTGTTGTTGCTTTTATGAAATTATTACTGAATCTGATAATACGGTAATATCAGGGAGTATTACAAGCAATACCACTTGGACGTCTGACAACATCTATGAGTTAGCCGGTAAAGTGGTTGTAGAGAATAATGCCACACTTACTATTCAACCAGGAACTATCATCAAAGGAAGGACAGGAACAGGTTCATTAGCCTCAGCACTTATTATTTCCAGAGGAGCAAAACTAATGGCTGAAGGGAATTCTAGCCAACCAATCATCTTTACTTCGATTATCGATAACATCGCAATAGGTCAATTGGTAGGAAGTAATCTAAGCGAGCTAGATAACGGTCGTTGGGGAGGATTAATTATCCTTGGTAACGCGCGCATATCAGCAGAAGAAGGTGATGATATGGCACAAATAGAAGGGATTCCAGCAAACGAAGCTTATGGCGCGTATGGAGGGGATGATGACAACGACAATTCAGGAATTATCCGATATGTTTCAGTAAGACACGGAGGTGCGTTGATAGGAGAAGGGAATGAGATCAATGGCATTACTCTTGGCGGAGTTGGAAGCGGGACCGTTATAGACCACGTTGAAGTGGTGGCCAATGAGGATGACGGAATCGAATTCTTTGGTGGTTCAGTAAACGTGACCAATGTTATCATCGCTTTCCAAAAAGATGACGGAATCGACATTGACCAAAACTACTCAGGAACAGTAGATAATTTCTTCGTGATTCATGGGGTATCTACAGATGAGGGTTTGGAGATTGATGGTCCTGAGGGAAGCCTATCTGATGGCTACTTCACACTAAGGAATGGTACTATACGCAACACTACGCCTGGAACAGGAAGCGCTGCCGACCTCAAATCTAAGGCTCAAGGAACTATAGAGAATGTAACTTTCTGGGGCTATGATGGTGGAAGCTGGATGAAAGTCAGAGCTTCATTCCAAGAAGATTGCAGCACACCTAAAAGCGATGCCTATTCCTACTTCATCCAGACTCCAGCAAAACTCACAATAATCGGTTGCGAATTTGGGAATCCTATAGGGGATGACATCTTCAAGGTCTATACTGCTTCGACAGATGCGAACACAGTAACGTGTCCGGTTCCAGCAAATTATCAGACTGATGCCGACTTCCTATTCAATCCACTCAATCCCCTGCAGAATGCGAGTACCGCTAGTGTTGGTGCTGACTTGAGCCAATTTGATAACTGGTCATGGGCTTATCTTAAGAATAAGTATTGATTAACCCCTTTTCAAGTAACTCTTTCTCACATAAAAGTGAACCCCGAAGGCTAAGAAAGCCTTCGGGGTTTAGTCATTCTGAATAACCATAGACATGTTTTCAAAAAAAACGATTAGTATTTTCTTTTTCCTTATTACCTTATGCCTAGGGGCATGGGCACAGAACGGAACCATTAGAGGTACTGTATTCGATGCTGCAACTGGAGAGACTTTGATAGGAGCAAGTGTAGTCAAACAAGGCACTACTCAAGGTGTAAGTACTGACCTTGATGGAAAATTCTCACTGAATTTGGAGCCTGGTACTCATGTGATAGAGGTAGCCTTTATCTCATACGCAAGACAGATTGTCACCGGAATTGAGATTGAGGCTGGTAAAATCATCGTACTGGATTTCAGACTAGCTTCTGAATATCAATCTATATCTGAAGTAGTAGTCACTGCGAAGCAAGTAAAGAACACAGAGAACGCCATGTTGAGTATGCAAAAGAAGTCAACGAATATGATTGATGGTATCTCCTCTCAGACCTTTAAGAAAATAGGAGATAGCAATGCTGCAGGTGCCCTCAGAAGGGTGCCGGGTGTATCCGTAGAAGGTGGGCGCCATGTCTATGTACGTGGACTAGGAGACCGTTACACAAAGACCATATTAAATGGCATGGTCATCCCCGGATTGGATCCTGATAGGAATTCAGTCCAGGTGGATCTCTTCCCTACCAACACCATAGACAACATAGTCGTGTATAAGACCTTTTCTCCTGATCTCCCTGGAGATTTCGTTGGCGGAATCGTTGATGTGGTGACCAAAGATTTTCCCGAGGAGAAAATCTTTAATGTCTCATACTCCATGGGATATAACCCCTTGATGACCTTCAATAAGGAAAACATAGGCCAAGATGGCGGAAGATATGATCTCTTAGGATTTGATGACGGTGGACGAAGATTGAAATTAGACGCAAGATCTCCCATTCCAGACCCCTCCTATAATGACCCAGCACTTACAAGCCTAACCTCAAGTTTCGATGGGGAGCTTGCTGCCAAGAAAAAAGGCAACTTCTTTGACCAAAGCCTGAGCTTGAGCGGAGGAAACATGTACTCAGGCGACAAGGTGAGTTTAGGATTCAATGCCCTTTTGAACTACTCCTTGGACTATAATTTCTTTGAGGAGGCGGAATTCGGAATCTATCGTAAATATCCTGAATCCGATGAATTACAACTTGAGAAAGAAGCGAATAGAAAAGGAGCTCTCTCTGAACAAGATGTTTTGTGGAATGGTCTTCTCATAGCTGGTCTGAAGACAAAGAGATCAAGTTTCACTTTAAACCTAATGCGCACCCAAGGAGGAAATGTTCAGACCGCAAAGCGAGTGAGCAGGGAATTCGATCAAAACGTGGCGACATTGGTAGAGGACATTCTTCAATTCACACAGCGAGAAATGAACAACGTCATTCTTGGAGGAAGACACAGATTTGATCACTGGGACATCAGTTGGAAGAACGCTTTCACTTTATCCTCCATAGAGGATCCTGATTTCAAGATAAGTTCTCTTTCTATAGATGAATCAAGTGGTGACACCCTCCTAAGAAGAGGAGATGGCGCAAGGCTGGATAGATTCTACAGGAATCTTTATGAAATGAACAACAGTTCTAAAATAGATTTCACACGCACCTTAAAATTGACGAATGGACGTAAATCCAAGATTAAGATTGGAGCGGCATATACATTCAAGGAACGTGATTACAAGATTATCCTCAGTCAATTCGATTATCGCATTCAAAGTGGAGGTCAGTCGCAGAGTGGGGATCCTGATTGGTTCTTCGAAACGGAGAATCTATATAACATCCAGACAGGGGAAGGCACTTATCTCCTCTCGACCAACCTCGAGCCTTCCAATACCTTTAATGCTAGACAAACAACCGCATCTGGCTATATAATGAATGAGCTACCCTTGAGCTCTAGGCTAAAAGCAATCTACGGGCTCAGAGCTGAGCAGAATGAGATGTATTACACAGGACAGAATCAGCAAGGAAATCTCCGTTATGCCGATTCTAACACGCTGAGTGAATTGAATCTGCTGCCATCAGTGAATACGGTTTACTCATTGAATGAAAACATGAACCTCAGGGCCTCATACAATAGAACTGTGGCTCGTCCAAGTTTCAGAGAGAAGTCTATTGCACAAATTTTCGACCCTATTAGCAAGATTACCTTCATAGGAAATCTTGACCTACAACAGACTAATATTGACAATCTAGATTTGCGTTGGGAATTCTTCCCCTCCCTTGGAGAGGTCTTCTCCGTTTCTGCTTTCTATAAAGTGTTCCAAGGTCATATCGAAATGGCGATCTTTGAGACTGCCACTGATAACGTGAAGCCTGTGAATTCCGGAACAAGCACTGTAGCAGGATTGGAATTTGAAGCCAGAAAAGATTTGGGGTTCATTTCTGACAGCACCCATCAATGGAGTTTAGGAGCTAATGTATCGATCATTCAATCTCGTCTAGACATGAGTTCTATCAACCTTCCTCAGAATGAACAGACAGAGCTAGAAGTGAGACAAGATAATGCACGTAACGGTGAGATCGTAGACCGATATCGCTCTATGGCAGGTCAAAGTCCTTATCTCATCAATGCTAATCTGAATTACTCTGATTCTAAAAGTGGCCTAGAAGGAAACATAAGTTATAATGTTCAAGGCAAAAGCTTGAGCATAGTGGGAATCGGACTTGTTCCAGACGTATACACACAGCCTGTGCATATGGTGAATGCACGTGTAGGACTGAAGGTAGGAAAAGAGAGAACTGGTCAATTGAGCTTACGAGTGAGCAATATCCTAAGTCAAAACCGCGTCTTGAAATACGAATCTTATGGCGCTGACTCCCAAATCTATTCTTACTATAAAGATGGGCAGAATTTCATCCTAGGATATAGCCTGACATTCTAATCTGAATCGAATTAAACAAGAAAGGCGGGCCATTTGGCTCGCCTTTCTTGTTTTAAATCTCTTTGAAATATCAATAGGTCTTCGTGCTGACTAATTGAGAATCCTCATCA
>CALFHF010000078.1 GCA_937875855.1 uncultured Flavobacteriales bacterium | reverse complement strand
GAACCTGGAAATGCCTTGATTATCAAGCAATCTGGAGAGAGTATCATCTCTGAAATCAGAAAGCCGCAAGAAAAACTTTCCTGTTCATTTGAGCGTATTTATTTCTCTAGAGGAAGTGACAAAGAAATCTATCGCGAACGAATGGCATTGGGGGCTCATGTTGTGCCGAAGGTTTTAGAAGCTATTAAAGGGGACATGGATAACACCGTTTTCTCCTTCATTCCCAATACTGCAGAGGTTTCTTGGTTTGGGATGATTAAGGAACTGGAGAACAAGCAGAACGAAGAAAAACTGAGGATCATCAGGGAAAATGACTTGGATGATGAACAGTTGCTTAACTTGATGAACAAGCGTTGTCGTATAGAGAAAGTAGCTGTCAAGGATGCCAAGATTAGAACGTTCATTACTCAAGACACGGAGCGAGATGATATGGTGGCGCATGTATATGACATCACTTATGGCACCATCAATAAAGGACAAGACAACCTGGTGGTGATTGATGACAGTATTGTGCGCGGGACTACTTTGAAGCAAAGCATATTGCGCATGCTCGATAGACTTGGACCTAAGAAGATTATCGTAGTTTCTTCAGCACCTCAAATCCGTTATCCTGATTGTTATGGAATAGACATGGCTAAGATGGGTGATCTAATCGCCTTCCAAGCTGCTGTTTCTTTGTTGAAATCAAGAGGTTTGGAACATCTACTTGAAGAGGTGAATTCAGCTTGTGAAGCTGATAATTTACTGCCTAAAGAGGAGGTGCAAAACAGAGTAAAGATGATATACGAGCCCTTCACTACAGAAGAGATTTCAGAACGTATTAGTATCTTACTACGTCCTAAAACAATCAATGCTGAGGTTCAAGTTATCTATCAATCCCTCTCAGGATTGCACAAGTCATGTCCAAAGAATAAAGGGGATTGGTATTTCAGCGGAAACTATCCTACACCTGGGGGAAACAAGGTCGCGAATAGAGCGTACATGAATTACTTCAGAGGGGTCAATGAAAGGGCCTATTGAACTCTTTTGGGTCAGTGATTTGACCTCCAATTTATAGTCGATTCTTATTTTTTAGACGCCTTGAAAACAGGCACAGCTGAGCAAGGTTCCCCGAACATCAATGACTTGACCAGGGGGGTTAATTTCTGGGTCAAATAGATATAGCTGCCCATAGGAACTTTATCCCCACATCCTTTGAGCATAATGCGCACACCAGCATAGATAGAAAGGTCTAATTCATCAATGGCCTTTCGATAGATAATCTCCTCTAATTCATCTAGGGTTCCATAACAGACTGTATGCGCATAGGGCTCTACTTCAGAAGCAATAAGCATGAAGGCCCAAGACGGAATGATGGCATCTACAGAACAGGAAATAGCGATGTGTTTGTCTTTGAATTGAGACCAATCATTATTCTTGATCCAATCCCTGAAATCCTTTTCCTTCAAGGCAATACCTTGCCATAGTTGTGGTGCAATGTCAATGTGCTCGCGAGCTCCCTTTGGCCTGATAGAATCAAGGTTAAAGGTGATAATGCCGCTCTGGGCTACTTTGTTTACTATCTCATCCATCAGAGCATTCCTAATTCGTACTTCGCTTCCTCGCTCATCATGTCCTTATCCCAGGGTGGTTCGAAGACAATCTCGACTTTCGCTTTCTTCACTCCCTCTAGTGTGCATACTTTCTGTTCTACCTCAACAGGCAGACTCTCGGCTACGGGACAATTAGGTGAAGTAAGAGTCATCAATATCCATGCATTGCCTTCCTCCTTCATCTTGACTTCATAAATTAATCCAAGATCAAAAATGTTCACAGGAATCTCAGGATCGTAAATTGTCTTGAGTATGTCAATGATGGATTTCTCCAAAGCGCGTGTATCCATGGTGATTTATAGCCCACAAAGGTACATAGAAAGCCGGTCAGAATCAGAAAGAGATTTCCTTCATAGGATTCCAGAAATGTTGATCGAATTCGAGTATCTGATTTTCTTTAATCTTGATTCCTTCTGCCTCTAGCCTATCCTGCATTGTATCCATAGTTGCGAAGTGTGATTTTCCACTGAGAAGGCCATTTCTGTTCACCACGCGATGGGCAGGAAGATCAGATTTATGTTTCAGGCAATTGTTCATGGCCCAGCCCACCATGCGAGCTCCGCGCTTAGACCCTAAATACCCTGCTATCGCACCGTATGAAGTCACTCTTCCATGTGGAATGAGTTTTACCACTTCATAAACTAGTTGGAAGAAGTCCTTGTTCTTATCGGCTATTTTGATGGGGTCAGCCATTCGTTACAATTCGAAACTGATGAATTTAATCTGTTTGCCATCTTCAAGCCACATTCGTTCGTAGTGAGTTTTGGTCTCCATGAGTGTGTTCAATTCATCAGGGAATTTCTTGATGCCAATGGTATAGATATCTATGCTTTGATGAATGACTTTCAGCCCTTGTTCTAGGATGACATCCAGGGTGAAGTCGAAGAGTGTACTGCTATCTGTTTTAAGATTAACACGCCCTCCTGGTTTCATTATTTTTCGGTACTTATCAAGGAATTCAGGGTGAGTGAGACGTTTCCTTGCACGCTTTCCTTTTTTCTGTGGATCAGGAAAAGTAATCCAAATCTGATCCACCTCATTAGGGCTAAAGAAGGAATCTATGCTTTCAATGCGCGTTCTTAGGAAAGCCACATTTGGTAGCTTTTCAGAAGCTGAGGTCTTGGCTCCTCTCCATATTCTGTTCCCCTTGATGTCCACACCTATGTGGTTATGCTGTGGAAACATACGGCCAAGAGCCAATGTATATTCACCCTTACCGCAAGCTAATTCTAGCGTTATGGGAGCTTCATTCTTGAAAAGCTCTACGTTCCATTTTCCACGCAACACGTCTGAGCCATGGATCATTTCTTCCTTGCTTGGCTCTAGCACGTGAGTCATCTTGCTCACTTCTGCGAATTTTCTGAGTTTGTCTTTTCCCATAGCCCGCGAATCTCCTAAAAATCCTAAACATGGGTATAAATAATAAGAGATAGTAGTTGTTTATACCTAGGTTAATAACGTTTTTCTGAGATACATTAGCGCCATTAGTATTATGGGGGGAAAAAGGAAGGTGCTCATTGCACCATTGAATTGGGGACTAGGTCATGCGACTCGGTGCATACCCATTATTGAGGAGTACCTGGCTAAGGACTGGGAGGTAATTCTAGCTTCTGACGGTGCTTCCTTGTCTTTATTACGAAGAACATTTCCTGACCTTAAAAGTCATGAACTGCCAGGCTACGATATAAAGTATGCTAAAGATGCTCGGTTAATAATCGCAGTCATACTCCAGCTTCCAAAGATATGGCTGCGCATTCGTGATGAATTCCTTTGGCTTAAAGCTTTTTCGAAGACAGTAGATCTGGATTTGGTCATCTCTGATAATCGATATGGCATTCACAGTAAAAAAACTCATTCTGTCATCATCTCTCATCAATTGAAGATTAAAAGTCCTGTCTTCGAGGATATGCTGAATCGTATTAATCATAAAATGCTTAATAGATTCGATGAGTGTTGGGTGCCTGATGTAGAAGGTTCTGGAAATCTCTCTGGCGCATTGTCAGACATTCCTCTTGAAATTCCAAAGAAATATATCGGGCACTTGAGTAATTTGAAAAAAGTAAAATCTAATTCTGAGGAGATACCTCTGCTTTGTATCCTATCAGGACCAGAGCCACAACGGTCTATCTTAGAGCGTGAGTTAAAGCCCATTCTACTTGACTTTCCAGGGGCTTTCTTAATTAGGGGGTTGGTAAATGAAGAATCAAGTGCTGACGAAGAGGGACTGCATGTGATGGGGTTCGCTGATAGAAAGCAAATCCAAGACCTTATGAATAGAAGTCGGCTGGTGATTTGTCGTGCGGGATACACTAGCCTCATGGATCTAGTGCTGATGGATAAGAAAGCGATATTGATTCCTACGCCAGGCCAGACTGAACAAGAATATCTGGCTGAACTTCATGGTAGTTCTCTGCAATTCAGAGCTATTGATCAAGAGGATATATCTACGGGCTTGAGAAGCTTAATCACCTCTTCATCAAGATGGGACCTTTCTTGATTCAAGAAATCTTAGACCAAAAACTCTTTTTTGCCATGACCATTCTTAAACTGGGAATCATCAAACGATTGCTGGTCTTTTGAATCTTAGGGTCGTTCTCAATTAGGCCCAGCGCAGATTCTCTGGCGCGCACTAAAATGGGACCGTCATGTATTAGATTAGCGAGTTTTAGCTCCACATCTCCGCTCTGCTTAGTGCCCATAATATCACCTGCTCCGCGTATCTGAAGATCTACTTCCGCAATCTCAAACCCATCATTAGTCCTCACCATCGTATCCAGTCTCAGTCTAGCATCCTTGCTAATCTTATGACCGGTCATAAGAATGCAATAACTTTGCTCTGCACCTCTACCCACCCTTCCACGTAGCTGATGCAACTGTGATAACCCGAATCGCTCCGCGCTTTCAATTACCATTACACTGGCATTAGGAATATTTACTCCCACTTCTATCACCGTTGTGGCCACCAGAATCTGTGTTTCTCCTTTGGCAAACCTCAACATCTCGTAGTCTTTATCTGCTGATTTCATGCGGCCATGCACAATGCCTATCTGATACTCAGGACGTGGGAATCTCCTGCTCAAACTTTCATAGCCGTCCATAAGGTCTTTATACTCCGTCTCTAAGAATTCTGATTCTTCTATGAGCGGATAAACCACATAGATCTGCCGACCTTTTTTAATTTCTTCTTCTATAAAATGAAAAACGGAGAGTCGGTTTGCATCGCTTCTACGGACGGTCTTAATCTCTTTTCTTCCCGGAGGTAATTCGTCAATTTGAGAGATATCTAGATCTCCATAAAAACTCATGGCCAAGGTTCGTGGAATGGGCGTAGCGGTCATGACCAAGACATGGGGAGGTCGACTATTCTTCTCCCAAAGCTTAGCTCGTTGGGCCACCCCGAAACGGTGTTGCTCATCTATGATAACCAGTCCCAAGTCTTTAAATTTTACTTTATCCTCAATCAAAGCATGTGTGCCAATGAGGATATGTAATTCTCCATACTCCAAAGCCTGATGCAAGGTCTTGCGTTCTGCTTGAGGGGTGCTTCCAGTGAGTATTGCACAACGAACGCCCGTTGCAGTGAGCAAGGTGGATAAGGTCTGAAAATGTTGATTGGCCAATATCTCTGTAGGAGCCATTAACGCAGCTTGGAAATCATTGTCTACTGCCAACAACATACAGAGCAATCCCACAATTGTCTTACCGCTTCCTACGTCACCTTGCAAGAGACGATTCATCTGTTTGCCATTTCCTAAGTCTCTTCTAATTTCTTTGAGCACTCTTTTCTGGGCGCCTGTTAATTCAAAGGGAAGATGATTCTCATAAAAACTGGTAAATTTTTCCCCTACATGTTCGAATACTAAGCCTGGACTTTTCTCCAATCTCGCGGCTTTATTTAGTAGAAGCGCCATTTGCAGGTAGAATAGCTCCTCGAATTTCAATCTATATCGCGCCCTCTTCATCAAGTCTATTTCCTTAGGAAAATGCACATGATACATGGCATGACTCCGACTCATAAGCTTATTCTCTTCAATGATCTCTTGCGGTAAATTCTCCTCTACTTCTTGAATAACCTCTGATAGCACCTCCTTTATAAGTCGTTCGATTCCCTTTGAGTCAAGCCCTTTTTTTGTGAGTTTTTCTGTCGAGTTATAGACCGGTTGTAATACTCCAAGGAGTGGATTTTTACCCTCTTCTACTACTTGCATCTCAGGGTGGTTGATGCTGTACATACCCTTGAACCTGCTTGGCTTTCCGAAAACCAGATATTCTTGGCCTACCACCAGTTCTTTCGATAACCACTTAACTCCTTGAAACCAAGTGAGTTTTAATCTACCGCTCTCGTCTTTTAGATAAGCTTCAAGTCTGGAGCCTCTTTTCTGTGGGATTTCCTTTTTGTCAAGGAGAATTCCCTGTAATTGTACCAGCGTATTCTCATCACGAAGATCCCGGATCTTATGGAACTGTGATCTATCCACATACCGAAACGGGAAATGCTGAAGCAAATCCCTGTAGGTACGGATGCCCAATTCAGAGGTGAGAAGCTCAGCCTTGCTGGGGCCGACTCCTTTCAGATACAATATAGAGCTATCAATGGCCAAAGTCTTCAAATATAATCCTGCTATCTGAATGTATTCATGCGATAAGGGCGCACATCTCGTATTTTACTTGTCTTAGAGCACTAGCTTTGTATCCTCATGTCAGGTCATAGATTTCAGAAATATATTCCGGAAGCGGACGAACGCAGCCCTTTTGATCGTTTGTTGGAGCTTTTTCTAGAGCTCATGGTGCATACTTCGGGTGATGTAGATGAGACCTTTTCGTGGATGAAAGAGCTAGATGATGAGCATGGACTCACAACTCCTCAATATACCTTGAAAGATTTCAGGAAGGAATTAGAAGAGCGCAGCTATGTTGAAGAGGTCCGTGATGGAAGCGGTGGCAAGATGTCAGTGAAGACTGAGAAGCTTATACGCAAGCGCTCTTTGGATCAGGTCTTCGGAAAAATGAAAAAAAGCGGAGGGGGAAAGCATCGTAGCCCTCATGTTGGAACGGGAGATGAAACGAATACCGATAGACGTCCATTTCAATTTGGCGATTCGAACAACCAGATAGACTTTACAGCAAGTATTCGGAACAGTCAATTACGCTCTGGTATAGATGAGTTCAGCCTTAGAGAAGAAGACTTAGAAGTCCTGGAGCAAGAGCATAGAAGTCAAATGAGTACCGTACTCATGATTGACATTTCGCATAGTATGATTCTCTATGGTGAAGATCGAATCACTCCTGCTAAGAAAGTAGCGATGGCCTTAGCTGAATTAATTACTACGCAGTATCCTAAAGACACTTTGGATGTAGTAGTCTTTGGCAATGACGCTTGGGAAGTTTCAATCAAAGAATTACCCTATCTCCAAGTAGGTCCATTTCATACCAATACTGTTGCTGGCTTAGAGTTGGCAATGGACATTTTAAGAAAGAAGAAGACCACGAACAAGCAGATTTTTATGATTACTGATGGTAAGCCTACCTGTCTCAAAGAACCAGATGGTAGTTATTATCAAAACAGTTTTGGACATGATCCTAAGATCATCAACAAAACAATTGGGGTAGGAGTAAAATGCCGAAAAGCGGGTATACCTATCACCACATTCATGATTGCTCAAGATCCTTATTTGCAGGCATTTGTGGAGGATTTTACGGAAGCAAATAAGGGAAAAGCATTTTATTCCAGTCTTCAAGGATTGGGCGAGTTCATTTTTGCAGATTATCAAAAGAACAAGAGAAGAAGGGTATGAAGGTCGAGAATATTAAAACAGTAGGAGCACTTAAAAAAGCTGGGTATGTTTCAAAGAGTATACAAGCTGAATTGCGCAATAACCTCTTAGATAAACTCAGAAAAAAAGAAGAGATATTTCCAGGAATTAAAGGATACGATGACACTGTGATTCCTGCCATGGAAAGAGCTATTCTGGCGGGTCACAGTATAAATTTATTAGGATTAAGAGGACAGGCCAAGACAAGGATGGCGCGCTTAATGACAGGATTGTTGGACGAATATATTCCAGTAGTCGAGGGTTCAGAGGTAAACGATGATCCATTGAATCCTCTTTCCACTTTTGCGAAAAAAGTCCTTGCTGAAAAGGGAGAAAAAACACCTATAAAATGGATGCACAGGTCAGAGCGCTATGCCGAGAAATTAGCGACCCCTGATGTAAATATTGCTGACCTTATAGGTGACATGGACCCCATTAAAGCAGCTAATCTTAAGCTTTCTTATGGGGATGAAGGGGTCATACATTTCGGGATGATTCCGAGAGCGAATCGCTGCATATTCGTGATCAATGAGTTGCCTGATTTACAGCCCAGAATTCAAGTGGCGCTCTTTAATATTTTGCAAGAGGGAGATATTCAGATTCGTGGATTCAAGATGCGCTTTCCATTGGATATGCAATTTATTTTCACGGCTAATCCAGAAGACTATACGAATCGTGGGTCTATAATTACACCGTTGAAAGACAGAATCCAAAGTCAGATTATTACGCATTACCCCGAAACTGCTGAAATAGGCATGTCCATCACGCGTCAAGAGATTAAATTATCTGATGAAGCAAGGAAACAGATTGTCATTCCGATTCTCATGGAAAGGCTAGTGGAACAAGTGGCCATTGAAGCGAGGAAAAGTGAATATGTGGATGAGAAAAGTGGAGTTTCTGCACGTCTCACTATTACAGCATTTGAGACCATGGTAGCCTCGGCTGAGCGCAGAATGGCGTTGAGTAATGATAAGAAAACGGTACTTAGAATGACTGATCTGTATGCAGCTATTCCGGCTATAGTAGGAAAGATAGAAATGGTGTATGAAGGGGAACAAGAAGGAGCAGTGAATGTTGCTCATCGACTTATTTCGGCTGCCGTTCGAGCTGTAGCTCCTGGGTATTTGATGGACATCAGTCAACTTGGAAACAAGAAAAAACCTGAAGCAAAAGCCAGGTATAAGGAAGTCTTATCTCATTTCGAAAAGCACAGCGTAGACCTTCTCAGCGATTCGTCTGATAAAGAGTACAAGCAGAAATTAGAAGCAGTGAAAGGCCTAGAAGAAGCCGTGACTCATTTCGATTTAGCTAAAGACGGTAGCCCAACTCATCTGCGCATGGAATTCCTACTTAATTCACTCGCTGAGTATTCCGTTCTTGATAAAAAGACCCTTGGACGGGATGTTCGCTTTGTCGATTACCTTAGTTCAGTCATGCCTTGGCAGGAAGAATAGAAGTTTTGAAAATTATCTGCGATAATTAGACACTTACCAACTGGATGTTCGAAGGAAGAGAGCAACGATTTTAACCCAAGAAATTGACAAGTGAAATCAGGTCAGGAAGGTGAACTATTTCTTTATGAGGCTCTGAATTAACTCACCTTCAGATGTACCTACTTGAATGAGATACATGCCTGTTTCTAGATCACTAACATTAAAACTCATTGGGCCTGATTTTACGTACTGCATTGATGGTCGGAGCACTATCTCTCCTAATGCATTTATAACTGAGACATCCAGGATAGTTTCAGTAATTCTGGTGAGGTCAAGATAAACAACGTCATTGCTTGGGTTTGGGAAAATAGAGAACTCTTGATGATTCATTGATTTAGCAACAACTGAAGATTCAGCATCTATACTTCCAGGTGCCAAATTCGTAAAGAAGGTGAAACTAGACCAAGGAGAAAGGTAGAGATTGCTTGGAGCTAACTTTGCGGGTAGTGGAATACTATTATCACGAATACATGCGCACCTCACTCTCCACATGTATTGTGCTTCGGGAATCATATTGTTGGTATTGCCATTTGGATAGGTAAGGGAATTAAATACTGTAAAAGGTGATGAATGGCCAAGATTCGGTGACTTATCAAATCCGTCAGCATCTCCTGCAACCAGATTTCCTTCCATTAAAACTTCTACAAAAGGGCTGGTGTTATTTACTCCATCTGTTAATGCTCCTTCTATTAAACATCCATCCGAGGCGTCTGAGTAGTGATTCCATTTTAAGGTTGTGCGAGTACCGTTTGCACCGGTTTGATCAGACCATAGTCCATCTGGCGTTTGAGAAAAGTTCGAAGCGTGACAATCAGACGCGAGGATATTTGGACTTCCAAGGGTAGGAGAGTCAGGATAATAATCAAGCGCAGTGTTTCCTTGACCGTCAAAATTGATGGTATTTCCTGCCAATGGAATTGGAATGAAATTTCCTGTTGTCCATGTTCCTGCAGCCACGGCAGTAGAAGACCGTGCGTGTGGTGAAGA
This sequence comes from uncultured Flavobacteriales bacterium, assembly GCA_937875855.1. Classification (GTDB taxonomy): domain Bacteria; phylum Bacteroidota; class Bacteroidia; order Flavobacteriales_D; family JABDKJ01; genus JABDLZ01. Next base: position 854 of record CALFHF010000078.1, on the reverse strand, counting down.
GCCCCATTCTATGTAATCTACAATCGCTAAAGGGTCACTGAAATTTCCTGACGGTAAATATATTCCAAGTTCACCATCCACCGTACTGAGATTAAGACCACTTCCATTGACTAGAACAAGTCCTCCAGCAGGAACACTGAGGCTCCCAGAGATTACAAGACTTGAAGTTAAAGAAGGATAACTTGGGAAATTACAAAGTCTATATCCCGTAATATTAACTGTCGATAATCCTTGGTTCTTTATTTCAACTTGTTGACTTGCAATATCTAGCTCATTAATAACAATTTGTGCTTGAACTGAAATGCTTGAAAGAAATAAGAGAGCCAAACTCCATTTTTTAAGATGATTCATGGTTGTTGTTTCTTCAAAGGTACGGTTATGAGGGCTATACCGCAAATATTATGTCAATAGGCCATGCCGTATCTTGGATTCTTAGTCTGGGAGAGATGAAAAGTGTTTCTAATTTTACCAGCCATGACTTGGCCTATGAAATTGAGTTCCTTAATGTACATTAGCCTCTGTGAACAAAGGGCAATTTATTAGGATATGTGATCAGCAGACCATAGAGGATCTGGAATTCGATTCTATTCGGAAACTCCTTGCTTCGTACTGCTTTGGTGAGAGTGCAAGGGAGGCTATGGGCAATATCAGGCCGTTTCAACTAATTGAGGATGCAGAGCAATCGCTGCGAGAAACAGCTGAGTTATTGCATATCAGAAATGAAGGAATCTCATTTCCTCGATTGGAATTCGAGGAGCTGGGTCGTGAGATTAAGCGGCTGCGATTAAATAATGCGACTTTGTTCTTGGAAGGGATTATTCGCATATATCAGGCGAGTGTACTTAGTAATGAAC
>CALFHF010000077.1 GCA_937875855.1 uncultured Flavobacteriales bacterium | reverse complement strand
CCTCTCTTATTATACGTATCTATTCTCTGCTTTGGAATGACGCCTTGCTATGGAAACAAGCAATATGTATCTGTGGCTTCTCCTTCTCAGGAAAGCACAACTAGTATGATGATAGGTTCGTTTGATAGCTGTATACAAGTTGCAACTTATTCCAGTCACTATCCCATTACTCTTCATATGAATCAGATATGGAAGAACCATGAGGGTGCAGAGTATCTCTATGTAGAGCAATCCGCAAGCAGGATGCCTGAGAAACGATATACACAGCGGGTTTATAAGGTCACCAAAGAGAACATAGGAAATTTCATTTCTGAAGAATCTGTCTTGCCCTATAATTCTGTTTTCATAGGAAAATGTCAAGACCGAGCCTACATCAATCATTATGGCCCAGAGAATCAATGCCTCAGGGAAGGCTGCGCTTTATACTTGAAAAAGACATATTCTTTCCACTATATTGAAGAGACAGAGGAGAAGGGATGTTTTAGCACTGTGCTTGGAGCAAGCTATACAACATCCCAAGGAGAGATTTATCAGAATGCCATCAGCAGCTGGGATCAAGGATTCAACGACCAAAGAGAACATGTATGGGGCGCGGAAAAAGGACCCTATGTTTTTACGCGGAAAAAATGAAGAAATTCTTAGCCCCCTTGATCATATTGCTGCTACTCATTTCCTGTAGCGAACCACAAACACATGCCATCGAGCAAGAAAACGCAGTACCAAGTGATGTGAATCCAGCTGCGCCAGGGTTCAATAAAGCAGGTTCAGATAGCTTGGCTATAGACATAGCCGATAAGGTTATGATCGCTATGGGTGGACGTCAAATCTGGGAAGAAATAGAAACCTTAGACTGGACATTTTTCGGCAGAAGGAAGCTTCACTGGAATAAGCAAACAGGAGATGTAGATATTCTGATGATGAAAGATTCTACCGAGATCCATGTGAACCTGAACGACATGCAAGGACAGGTAATGCTTAAGGAAAATCCCAGTCTAAGTGCCGATAGTATCGCTACTTGGATGGAATATGGAAGGAGTATTTGGATTAATGACAGTTATTGGTTAATCATGCCATTCAAACTAAAAGACAGTGGCGTTACTTTGAAATATCTGCGAAAAGAATTCTTGAATAACCAGGTGGAAAGCCATGTCCTCGAACTTACTTTTCAGGACATTGGTGATACGCCTGAGAACAAGTATGAGGTTTTCGTGGATGTGAATAGTCATCTTGTGAATCAATGGTCCTTCTTCAATAATTATACGGACACTATCCCCGCATTCACCAACCCATGGACAGATTACCAGAACTACGAAGGAATACAGCTTTCTAGCCATCGCGGTGACAATGCGTTGACAGGTATTGCCGTTACAAAAGCTGCGTTCAATTCATCTAAGAATTAGCCTGATGCCAAGCAAAGAATTACTGGTTCAACGCATGTCTGTCTTGGGAAAAGTAGGCTTAGCTCTCTTGCTTGCTTATGCCATCCTCAAAGGCTTCAAAGGCGGAAATGACATCAACGTATTTCTGCATGCAGGTTCACAATTTCTGAATGGGGAGGACCTTTACATTTCTAATCCATTCAACCGATACCTCTATAGCCCACTTTTTGCGGCAATCATGGCTCCACTGAGTATGATTCCTTGGGAATTATCGCGAATTATTTGGGCACTCTTGAACATCGCATTAAGCTACCGTTGTTATCGTATTCTACGAGAGATGATTCCTGCAAATATTTGGAATAGCCGTGCTTCTTGGATATGGAAAACAGGAATTATTTTCTTGAGTTTCAATGCATTTAATCACAACCTTGTACTGGGTCAGATGACCGTAATCATCTTATGGATGACCATGGAAGGACTGTATCAAATATTCTTTGGCAAAGAATGGAAAGGTGCGGGATTATTAGCCCTTGGAATGAATATTAAAATCATTCCTATCATTGCTATTTCCTATGTATTTTTCAAAGGAAAGATTAGGGCAAGCTTTATAACTGGGGTGTTCCTCATTGCCAGTTTAATATTACCTGCATTGTTTGTGGGCTTCCAAGAGAACATTTCACTGCATGAAAAATGGTTAAATGAAATCAATCCCAGCGGATCACGCTATGCTTGGGAAGAGAACACAGGCTGTGTTTCCTTGAATTGCATACTGCCTACTTTTTTCTTGCCTGCCACTGAGGATTCTAACAGACATTTAGAATTAGATACCTTGCTCTTTGCTGTAGAAGGAAGCACCTTAGTTCTTATGATTCAAGGAACTCGAATGCTAATCTTTTTTGGACTTCTATTTCTAATTTTCAAGCAGTGGAATAAGAGAGAAGAAAAACTGAGTTTATGGCGAGAGTGGTCCTTGCTCCTAATTGCTTCACTTCTCATATTACCTCATCAAATGAAGTACAGTATGCTCTATGCAATCCCAGCTATTATGTTGCTCTGGTTCAGCTTAAGTAGTGGGATTTCGAAAGGAATTCAGAAGTGGCTGATAATTACGGCACTTTTAGGAGCAATTGTCATCGCTCTGATGGGGAGGGATGTCATAGGCAGTGTGACCGTAAATTTTCTTGACCATTTCAGGTATATGGGCCTAACACTATTAGTCATTTATTTTGCTCTCCTTTTCACGTGGAAGATAAATCTTGAAGATTCTTAAGCTCCTTTTGGACCATGTAAAACTTCGGCTGTCTTCGATTCAAAGGCCATCTTTCCGTGACCTCATATGCTGTCATTTAATCTCCTAATAATCTCAAAATGATGCAATTATAAATAAAATTGTGTATTATTAAGGATGTCACCTATTATATGGTATACAAGCTTATAGGAGAGTATTCCTTTGATTTCCTGCACTAATTACTTCGAAAGGAAGTTAAGAGTCTCAGCATAGTCCCAATGGAGAATTTTTTTTTGTAGTGTGCTGAGTGAGAAGAAAGGTCTAGAAGAATATATTCTGAATAACTAATATTCACTAGGAAGTAAATCACTTTACTTCCAAAATAGCGTTTATAGGGCGGGGGAATTGAATACAGATAGTGCATGGACATGAGGAATCATGAACCCATAGAATTCAAAAAAATATTAATCGACTTTTAAGATGCTTAAGGAAGTAACACCATCTGAGGCGCTCATGGAGCGAAGAAGCAATGCTGTAGCTAATGGAGTGGGGGTATTCAATACGGCCACGGTACAATCAGCGAAGGGCGCGATAATCACTGATGTCGAAGGGCGTGAGCTTATAGACTTCGCAGGAGGCATAGGTGTTGTGAATGCTGGTCACTGCCCTGAACCTGTAGTAGCTGCTATACGTGAGCAAGCAGGTAAGTACTTGCATACGAGTTTTAATGTAGTGACTTATGAGCCTTATATTGAGTTATGTGAGAAGCTCGCTGAGATCCTCCCACATGGGGAAAAGACAAAAGCAATGCTTATTTGTACAGGTGCCGAAGCAGTTGAAAATGCCATCAAAATTGCGCGTCAAGCGACAAGAGATATCAGAGATGTTCTCTATCTCAATAAGATCCTTCTTCAGATTCTGGAATTTTAAGTCAGGAATGATGCTTCCTTTAATGTGCTTTGTGGTGTCCATGATTAAATAAAAGCTCTCTATATGAAGAATTTACGCATTCACCTTAGCTAGGCGTATTGACGCTATAAAAACGAAAGACAGAAGAAGTAATCCCCTAATGAATGAATCTTATGGACTAATTAAGAGACCTTAACACGAAGTGAAGTCTCTTGAACCTCGCTCTAAATTATTCATTCTAAACTGGTTGAAGTCCTTTGAAAGATTAAGAAATACTCACCTTTCTCAGCACCTCATCTCCTACACAGCCAATCAGTTAGTCCCTTAATAAATAGACTCCATGAATCGTTGATTCCGCTTATCTTCGTATCCATGATAGTGATTACAGGAGCCGCAGGTTTTATAGGTAGTTGTCTTGTTTCAAAGCTGAATCAAGAAGGGTTTTATGACCTCGTTCTCGTAGATGATTTCGGAAGAGCAAAGGAGCTGGGCAAGATGAACAACTTGAAAGGCAAACGTTATACTGACAAAGTAAATCGTGATCTTTTCATTCCATGGCTCGAAAAGAATCAGTCCCTTGTGCAGTTCGTTTTCCATCTCGGTGCCCGCACTGACACTACCGAATTTGACAAGAAGATTTTCGATCGATTAAATCTTGATTACAGTAAGTCAGTCTGGAAAGCCTGTGTAGAATATGCACTTCCATTAGTCTATGCATCCTCAGCTGCGACTTATGGCTTGGGTGAAAATGGATATAAAGATGATCATGAAATCATTCCAAGTCTAAAGCCGCTAAACCCATACGGAGACAGCAAAAACGACTTTGACATATGGGCCTTAAAACAGAAGAAGAAACCTTTCTTCTGGGCTGGACTTAAGTTTTTCAATGTTTACGGCCCTAATGAATATCATAAAGGCAGAATGGCCTCTGTAGTCTTACATGCTTTCAGGCAGATCAAGGATAAAGGCAGCATGAAACTCTTCCGTTCTCATAAGGCAGAGTATAAGGACGGGATGCAATTAAGAGATTTCATCTATGTGAAGGATGTGGTGGATGTATGTTATTTCCTCATGCATCATAGAAAGAATAGCGCAATCTATAATTTAGGTACAGGAAGGGCCGAGCCTTTCAAAGAATTAGCAGAAAGAACCTTCGATGCCCTTGGTCATGAAATCGATATCAGTTATATCGATACCCCCAATGATATCAGAGATACTTATCAATATTACACCCAAGCAGAAATGAACAAGCTACGATCCATAGGGTATGACAAACCCTTCATGCCATTGAAAGAAGGAGTGAAGGACTATGTGCAGAATTACTTGAAGGAAGGAGCTTTTTATTGATCCCCTTCATTGCTTAACAATCATTCGAGACAGGTTGAATAGAGTCTGATTACCTTTGGAAATAGAATTGAACGCATAGCCCCATTGACCAATGACCAATAATGACATCATGAAAAAGCTGCGTGTCGCGCTTCAGTTGAGGAATAGCGACATTGTGCAAATACTAGAATTGGTCGATTTCAAGGCAAGTGAAAGCGAGTTAACTGCTTTTTTCAGATCGGAGGACCATGAAAAGTTCAGGCCATTGGGTGATCAGATGTTGCGCAATTTTTTGAATGGTCTTGTAATCCACATGCGCGGCCCTATGAAACCTGCGGATCCAAGTACAGTCAAGCCAAAACCTGCCGATGATACTGCGGATAAATCTTCCTTCAAAGCAAAGCGACCTTCAGATAAAAAGCCAGCTCATTTCAAGAAAACGAACTCAGAACAGAGCCCTCCTTTTAAAGGAAAAGGTCGCTCGAAAATCAACTTCAGCAGCGCTAGTTTGAAGCGTTCCAACAAGAAGCCTAATGACAATTCTTGAGTGAATCCTATCCATGAACAGTCCTGCTGATCACATTGAACTTTCTATAGTTATCCTTTGCTATCGATCAGAGGATTCCATCATTCCATTTGCACAGCGCACCAAGGAACATGCAGCCACGCTGTGTAAGGATTTTGAAATAGTTCTGGTAGGAAATTACTGGGAAGGAAGCAGTGATCGTACAAAGGAGGTGGTGGAGAATATTGCAGCTCAGGATCCTGTGTTCAGAGCTATCTGCGAGCCTAAGGAAGGTATGATGGGCTGGGACATGCGCAAAGGCCTTGAGAATGCCAGAGGAAAGTACATATGCGTAATAGATGGAGACGGTCAATTTCCTATAGAAAGTATCGCCCAATGCTATCATAAAATCAAGGAAGGAAAGCATGGTTTGGTCAAGACTTACAGAGAACAGCGTGGTGACGGTATTTACCGCAAGACCATCTCTGGAGTGTACAATTTCATTTTCATGTTGCTCTTCAATAACTTGCGTTCCAAGGACGTAAACAGCAAGCCGAAGATTCTCACCCGCGAAGCATTTGAGCAATTAGACCTATACTCTGATGACTGGTTCATAGATGCTGAGATCATGATTCAAATGGGCCGTAATAATATTCCATTTTATGAATTCCCTGTGGTATTCAAGGAGCTTGAAGGCAGAAGGTCTTTCGTGAAAGTGGGTGCCATTTTTGAGTTCCTGAAAAATCTCATTTCTTATCGTCTCAAGGAGTACGGAAAAAAGATAAAATGAGTGCTCCTAAGCGCATCTTCATCACTGGAATCAGTTCCTCAATCCTTAGCGGACTATGCAAGTCATTACAGGAAGAAAATCATGAACTTATAGGTCTGAGTAGAAATAAATTCGTCAGAAAAGGAATTCAAATCATCCAAGGAGACCTACAGGATCCCAGTTCTTGGAATAAAGAAGTACAGCACTGTGATCTAATTATTCATGCAGCTGCTATCACGCACACACATGATGAATCAAAGTACTACAGCGTAAATTATGAAGCAAGCAAGAAACTCATTGATGCATGTCCAAAATCAGCTGGATTTGTATTCATAAGCTCCCGAACGGCAGGAGAAAAAAGCGGTGCATATGGTCATAGTAAATGGATGGCCGAAGAATATTTGAAGGAAAATCATGCACGATATATAATTCTGAGCCCTTCAGAAGTATACGGTTCTGTGAAGAAGGAAGGAATAGAGAGCCTCGTCCACGATGCACAACACAAGAAGATTATTCCTTATCCAGCGGGAGTTAAGAGTCCACTCTCTCCTATTCACGTTGATGATTTGACGAGGCTTATGAAGAATTGGATTCTGGATAAAGATTGGCCAAAAGAATCTGTGATTCTCAACGGCCCTGAATATTTCCTTTATCCAGACTTGATCAAAGCGATAGCCAAGGCCTCAGGGAACAATCCTTTCCTTATTCCGATTCCTCGTTTTGCTATGAATATACTTGCGAAAGTATCTGCACTGATGCCAGGGAAATTACCTTTCACTTCTGATCAAGTGGCCAGACTCTATGCGCCTAAAAAGACAGTGCGCATGGACGATAAGTCCATGCGCACTATACACGATTATGTAAAGCTACTGATTGCTTAATCAGCGTTGTTCTTCATCGAATTCCGCAGCCTTTCTCGCTCTCTGCATCGGATTTTCCCCTTCAAATCGATCAGTATTGTCCTTGAATAATTTAAAGCGCGAAGGAGCGCTCTGAACGGGCCAAGCATTATTATCCATGTCCACATCTGCACATTCCTGGTAAGGATCCAAGATGATGGAGACTGCTGCTTTTTTCACTCTAAAAACCTTGGTCACTGTGAGATCATCCTTTCTCCATATCTCCGCTGGAATCCTTTGTATCTCTGAGGTACCATCCTCAAATGAGAATTTCACAATCAATGGCATAGGAAGCCCACCTTTATTCGTGAAGCTTATCTCATAGAACTGATCGGTACTTGTGATGACTTTGCGTTCTTTCTCATCGAGCCTGGTCATCATGTCCTTAAACTCTTGCCTGTCTAATCCTGTCACTTGGAATCTAGAATCTGAGGTATAGAAATCATCTATCGTAGGATCCTTTTCCAATCTCGTCTGCGGCACAGCTTCCTTATTGCGGATATAGTTCAACATATCGCTTTCCTTTTCCTGCTCCTTCATGTGCACGGCATACCCTTGATCAGGATCACCATTGTCCACTTGGAACCATCTCACCCTGTCTAAGGAGATGTCAACGTTCTCATTGGTAAAGAACCAACCTCTCCAGAACCAATCTAGGTCCACGGCTGAAGCATCTTCCATCGTTCTGAAAAAATCTGCAGGCTCAGGATGTTTGAACATCCAGCGCTGAGAATATTCCTTGAATGCGAAATCAAAAAGTTCACGTCCCATGATGGTCTCACGCAAGATGTTTAATGCTGTTGCTGGCTTGCCGTATGCATTGTTTCCAAATTGGAAAATGCTCTCTGAATTAACCATTATAGGTGAGATCTTAGATTTATCTCCTTTCATATAATCAACGATATTCCTAGGCTCCCCTCTGCGTGAAGGATAATCACGATCCCATTCTTGCTCGGTCAGATATTGTAAGAAGGTGTTCAAGCCTTCATCCATCCAGGTCCATTGACGTTCATCTGAGGCGACAATCATTGGGAAATAATTATGCCCTACTTCATGGATAATCACACTGATCATTCCATACTTGGTTCTCTCATTATAGGTGCCATCTTTCTCAGGTCGACCTCCATTGAAACAAATCATAGGATACTCCATTCCTATCCATTTCGTATGCACTGAGATAGCAACCGGATAGGGATAATCAAAGGTGTGTTTACTATAGGTCTGCAGGGTCTGGGCGACAGCCTTCGTACTGTACTTCTCCCAAAGTGGATTCCCTTCTTTTGGATAATAACTCATAGCCATTATGGTGTTTCCGCTTTGCTTCACCCCCATAGCATCCCACATGAATTTACGTGAACTGGCCCATGCAAAATCACGCACATTCTCTGCTTTGAACGTCCAGGTCTTCATGGCCTTCTGACGACTCTTCTCATTCTGAGTGGCCTCTTCTTCTGTGATAATCAGAACAGGCATATCAGATGATTTGGATTTTTCCAATCTGTTCTGTTGCAATGCAGACATGACATTTTTAGGATTCTGTAAGACCCCTGTGCTCGCCACCACATGATCAGATGGCACTGTTAGGTTCACGGTATAGTCACCAAAAGAAAGGGTGAATTCACCTGCTCCTAAAAACTGCTTGTTCTGCCATCCTTCGTTATCAGAATACATGCACATGCGCGGATAGAACTGCGCGATGGTGTATAGGTAATTTCCATCTTCTTCGAAATACTCATAGCCTGAACGTCCTCCAATGGCCATGCGATCATTCACATTATACCACCACTTTACCTTGAAGGTATAGCTGCCTTTGGACGCCAATGTGCTGGCTAGATCCACACGCATCATGGTTCCATTGACGGTATAAAGAAGATTTTTTCCTCCCTTGTCTTTCACATAGTCTATCTTGAATCCACCATCGAAATCTGTGAATTGCCCTTCAAATTCCCCAAAGGAAATTTTCTCTTTCATAGTGTATTGATCCACCTTTTGACCATCTGAATCTTTGGCCCTCACATTCTGATCCAATTGCAACCAGAGGTACTTAAGCGCATCGGGAGAATTGTTGGTATAGGTGATAGTCTCCTCGCCATAAACCTTCTGATTTTCGTCATCTAGGCGTATGTCCATGACATAATCGGCCTTCTGCTGCCAATACTCGTGCCCAGGTGCACCTGAGGCTGTACGATAGGTATTGGGCGTAGGCAATTCCTGATGTAACTGCCTGAATTTGTTGTTGCTATAATGCTCATTCTGGGCTTGAATTCCCGCAGAAAAGAGGAAAAGCAACGAAAAGAGGAGGGGAAACTGCTTCATTATTTGATATTGCATGATTTAAGCCTTGAATATAAGTCCTGCTTCTACTATTACGCTTAATAAGTTATAAACGGTCCATCTATGCAGACCATCGGTATGATTTTCACAAAGCAGATCCTACCTTTGAAGAATGAGACTCCTCTTCCTATTCCTCATTCTGACAGCGATGGCTCCTGCCCATAAATTCTATGTGAGCATGACAGAGATTGAGTGGGAAGCTGAAGAAAAGGTGATGGGCATCACATCCCGCTTTTTTGTGGATGACCTGGAACGTGCATTAAATGCAAAAGGAAATTTGAAGATTCATGAAAAGAACAGCCCTGAGGTCTCCTTACAAATCAAGGCCTATTATATGGATCATTTTGACCTCTGGGACAATCAAGGAAATATAGTGATAGAATTCATCGGATATGAATTGGAGGATGACTTGATCTGGTGTTATGCCCAATGCAATCGCAGGCCTAATGCCAAGAGTTTATCCGCCAAGGCAGACTGGCTATGCGAGCGTTTTGATGACCAATCGAACATCCTTCATCTAAAGAATCCTGAGGGTATGAAGACGATGATTTTGAATGCTGGAAATTCCAGTTCTTCCTTTGACCAATGAGCCCTATCAGGTATTTCATATCATTCATCCTTTTGTTCTGTTTCAACGCACTAGATGCTCAGATTACAGCCGAGAAAAAGAAATTGACAGCCCTGCGCATCCATGATGAAGTGAAGATAGATGGAGTGATGGATGAAGAAGCATGGTCTCATGCAGCTATCGCAAACAAGTTCATTGTCAATGAACCCAATCCAGGAATTGCTTCTCACTTTGACTCGGAGATTAAGATATTATATGATGACGAGGCCATTTACATAGGCGCCTTGTTGAAAGACGCTCATCCTGATAGCATTCTCAAACAGCTTACTCAGCGGGATGAACTTGGAAATTCTGATTTTTTCGCGGTGACCTTTGACTGTTATCGTGATGGTATAAATGGACTTGAATTCGTAGTCACCGCAGCAGGTGTTCAACAGGACACCAAGTACAGCCAGAATCAACAGGACGTGAACTGGAATGCGGTTTGGTGGAGCAAGATTGGATTCACTGATGATGGCTGGGCAGTTGAGATGAAGATCCCGTATGCGGCACTTCGTTTTCCTGACAAACCAGAGCAGATATGGCACTTGAATTTCCAAAGAAGCATCAGAAGGGTACGTGAGCAGAGTTATTGGAATGAAATAAAACCACAGGTAGCAGGCTTTTTTAATCAGTGCGGATTACTTCAGGGAATAAAGGATATCAAGGCTCCGTTGCGCCTGTTTTTTTATCCTTACATCAGCACTTATATTCAGCAAGATGAATCTCAAGGAACTAAATGGGAGCATCTGATTAATGGAGGAATGGATTTGAAATATGGAATCAATGATGCCTTCACCTTGGACATGACCTTAATCCCTGACTTCGGGCAGGTACAATCAGATAATCAGGTATTGAATTTGAGCCCTTTTGAAGTACAGTTCAATGAGAATCGTCAATTCTTTACCGAGGGAACTGAGCTATTCAATAAGGCCAATCTTTTTTATTCTCGAAGGATAGGCGGGACTCCATTTAACTACGGTAATGTCTATGATGATTTGAGTGACAGTGAAGAGGTAATTTCTAATCCTAGAGAGAGTCGTTTGCTCAATGCTACCAAGGTTTCAGGAAGGAATGAAAATGGCCTAGGAATAGGTGTTTTCAATGCTATCACAGCAACATCTGAAGCAACGATAAGAGACACTGAAACAGGAAATGAACGGACTGTAATTACGGATCCATTCACGAATTATAACGTCTTTGTTTTAGACCAAAATCTTTGGCCAAACAGTTATGTAAGCCTTATCAATACCAATGTATGGCGAGCAGGTCAAGCATATGAAGCAAATGTCACTGGGACTGAATTTAAATTGGCAACCAAGGATAATTCTTGGAATATCAATGGAGTGGGATCAGTGAGTCAGAAGTACTTCTCAGACAGCACTGCCCTTGGTCATAATTTTACCACGAACATTGAAAAAACTAGCGGGCAGTTCAATTTTGGGATAGGGCAGAATTTCGAATCACATGCCTATGATCGAAATGACTTGGGTTTCCTCTTCAATAATAACGAGAACAGCTTTTACGGATTTGCAGCTTACAATATTTTTGAACCTTTTGGAAAGTTCAATCGATATCGTTTGAATGCTGACGTGTATTACTCCAGGCTAGACCAACCTGATGTGTTCAATAATTTCGGAGTATACGTTGAGAATTTTTTCATGACACGTAAGTTCCATGCCTTTAATCTGTGGATGAATGCACAGCCATTGCTTAGCTATGACTATTTCGAACCCCGAGAGACAGGACGCTTTTATACCTTTCCAATAAATTATAATTGGGGCGGCTGGATCTCCAGTGATTACCGCAAGAAATTCGCTTTAGACGCAGGGGTGAATTACCGCTGGTTCGATGAATTCGCCCGTGATCGTTTCAACTGGAACATCGCACCTCGCTTTAGAGTCAGTGATAAGCTATTGCAGATTGTTCAATTCAACGTGAGCAATTTCGATCAAGACATAGGTTGGGTGAATACTACAGATGATGGAATCATTCTCGGGTCAAGAGATCTAGATAGCTACCAGACCATCTGGACAACCAGCTATGTGTTCAACGAATTAATGTCTCTCTCCTTTCGTATGAGGCATTATTGGACTCGTGTGAAGTATGTGGACTATCATCTCTTGGGAAATGAAGGAGAGCTTCTAGAAACCACGTACAGCGGTCTAGAAGAAGATGGAAGCAGCAGCCATAATGTGAATTTTAATGCATTCAACATTGACTTAGTATATCGTTGGGTTTTCTCTCCGGGTAGTGAAATCAGAGTGGTATGGAAGAACAGCATTCTGGGTTCTGACACCCAACTTCAATACGACTACAGAGACAACATAAGAGAGACTTTCTCCTATGATCAGCTGAATAGTTTCAGCTTGCGTGTGCTCTACTTCTTAGACTATAGAAGTCTCAAAAAGAAGAAATAAAAAAGGCAGGTATTACCCTGCCCTTTTCTCCTTATCGTGTGAAGACCATTCTAGTGATGTAGATGCCCTCGGAGTCATCTTTGCCTGCTTTACTCTCTACTCCAGTAGCGAAAAAAGAAAGCGTCCAACCATCAACCGAAAGTTCATTCATGCGAGCTGTAATCATGGCATCATTAGACGCTATGTTTTGGAAATTGATTCCAACTCCGCTATAGAAGTTGAGGAGTTTTGTTTCATTGAACTCATCCACTTTCAAGTCGCTTCGTTTAACGGATCCTTGCCCGCTAGTCTTTCCGTCAGTTCTGCCCGTAGTAGATTCAGCAGTATTGACCTCCGTAGTATTCTCTACCATTCTGGAACGACCAAGTCCCATGGGAACAATAGACTCAATAATGGTGATTACTTTGTATTCCTTAGCCGGAGCTAAAGTTTTCGCGTTGTCTTGGGCTGTAGCACTTGAAGCAAGGAGCAGCGCTATCAGTAATATTTGAATAGTTTTCATGGGTACATTATTTTGACAAATCTCCGAACAAAATCTGTACCACAAGCGATTAAATTAAAACGCCATAGTTTTTATTCCATATTCGCTCTAAAATCTGTGAGCAATTCTCTAAGATTTTCAATTAAAGCTACAATAGGATCATCAGAATCCTCTCCTAAATATTCATCTACAATGGCGCTGGCCTCTTCTATGGAATCATATTGGAAAGGCCCTTCCATGTTCTCGATCACGGTCAAGGCTTCTACAGCGCACATATAATCTCCCTCCACTGCGGCTCGAGTTACTTTGTCAATGGCCTCACTCGGATAGAATCCTGAACTCCAGAGCGAATAAAGTATGAGCGCTCTATCCTCCTTGTACTTTTCTATTCCCAGCGCTTCAACCAATGGCTCTACCACGGTATCAGACTTTAAGCAACTCATGATGTCTCTGATCTCTTCCTGAAAATCAGCATCACCGCTCGCTGTGTACACATCTAAAAGCGGGTGAATCACAGAACCATTTCCCTCTTCACGAATGGTTTTGAGCCCTGTCATAGCCGTAGTCCTATCTGTTGAGAACAACTGCACCATGGCATCCTTTAATTTTTTACTCTGCTTCATTTCCATGCTCATCTATTTCCAAAAATGCTACTTCCTATTCTGACCATCGTGCTTCCTTCCTCGATGGCAATTTTATGATCTCCGCTCATTCCCATGGAGAGGGTGTCAAAGTTTTCTCCCCTGTCATTTTTGAGAGAATCAAATGTATTCTTGAGAGACTTGAATTCAGTTCGTATTTGCTTTTCATCTTCCGTAAATGTTGCCATACCCATTAGACCCCTGACGACAATATGCGGATAGCGCTCAAGAAGTTTCTTACTTGAAATCATGTGCAAATCCTCTTCATCGAATCCGTGTTTCTGTTCTTCTTTTGCAATGTGTACTTGCAAGAGCACATCTATTTTTCGATCAATCTTTTTTGCACGCTTTTCTATCTCATCGAGCAGACCAAGGCTATCAATGGAGTGGATCATGGCCACTTCATGAATGATGTATTTCACCTTATTGGATTGAAGGTGTCCTATCATATGCCATTGAATATCCTCAGGCATAGACGCTGCTTTCTCGGCTAATTCCTGCGGTCTATTCTCCCCGAAAATCCGTTGTCCTGCATCATAGGCTTCTTGGATTAAAGACATGGGTTTAGTCTTACTCACTGCGACTAATGTAACGTGGGCAGGAAGTGTCTTTTGAAACTCCTTTAATGCTGTGCTGATTTCAGACATGGGTTCAGTGTTTATTCAGACTGTATATCGTCAATGCGCTGCGCAACTTCGGTTCTACCCATGTTGATTTAGGCGGCATGGTATCTCCTCTATCTGCGACCGCGAAGACTTCTTCAATGGCCACGGGATATAGCGCGATGCCAATCTGCGAGCGACCTGAATCTACTTCCTTCATGATAGAAGCGATTCCCTTTTCACCGCTGATAAACGAAATGCGTTTGTCATTTTTTAAATCCTCTATCCCGAAAATTGGAGACAGAATTTGCTCCGAACAAAGTTCTGTATCTAATCTTTCCAAAGCTGGCTTTTTCAATTCAAGATGATACCATGTATGATCCATGTAGATACTGAATTGACCCTTAGCTTTAGGGCGGGAATCAGCTTGTGGAGCTTTGAGTGTAAATTCAGATTCTAGTTTCTTAAGCACAGCTTCCTTGTCCAAAGCTTGACCTGTATTAATCAACCTATGAAACGCATGAATTTTCATTTGAGAAGCAGGAAGTAGATAGGACATGAAGAAATCATGCGGAGCTTCATTTCCAAAACCTCCTCCATTTCTATCCTCGGTCAACTTAGCTGAGGAAGCACTGCGGTGATGACCGTCAGCAATGTAGAATGCTGAAACCTGTTCAAATGCTTTGCGAAAAGCTTCTACTTTCTCTTCCTTTTGAACGAACCAGACGGTATGTCTTAATTCATCTGTGGTACTGAAATCGTAGATGGGAGTTTCCTTTTGCGCTTCTTCAATGAGCGCATCTATCTTCACATCATCAGCATAACTCAGTAAGACAGGCTCTGCATTTATCCCAGTGATATCTAGGTAATTCTTGAACATCTCTTCCCTCTTGGTCAAGGTCTGTTCATGCTTCTTGATATTATCCTCATGATAATCTTTAGAGGAAGTAGCCGCAATCAATCCGGTGAAACTCGCATCCTTTGACTGCTGCGTATAGATGTAATATCCTGGGGTATCATCTTGGATGAAGAATCCCTTCTGATAGAATTCGAGATACTTATCTCTCACTTTCTGGAAGAGTTCAGTACTCCCAGCACTTGCTCTTTCCTCCGATATAAAATCAGGATTAATAATATGGATGAAGGAATAGGGATTGCTTTCTAATTTCTGCCTCAGCGCATCCTCTTCATAGCTTATGTAAGAACGTGACACCACGAGTCCCACCTTATCAGGAGCGGGGCGTATGGCACGAAAAGGACGAGCGATAGGCATGATTCAGGATTCGAAATGTTCAAAAATCAGGTCGGCCAATTCCTCTCCTATGCGATCCTGCGCTTCTAGCGTAGCCGCTCCAATATGCGGAGTCAGCGAGATCTTCGCATGCTTCATCAAGTCCTCACGTGGAGTAGGTTCATTCTCGAACACATCCAAGGCAGCATAGGCTAAGTGTCCTGAATCCAAAGCTGCGATCAATGCAGTTTCATCTACCACACCTCCTCTGGCCGCATTGACCAAGAACGAACCCTTTTTCATGCTCGCTAATTCGGCAGCACCAAGAACGGCAGCGCCATTCGCTTGCTTAGGAACGTGAAGAGAAATAAAATCACTTTGGGCTAGCAATTCTTTCATTGAAACGCGCTCAATAGGAACATTCAATTTTCCCATTCCGTGAATCTTCACTTTAATAGAAGCCAAGTCAGAATACGGATCGAAAGCGATGACACGCATTCCGGCACCTAGCGCAAGTCGCGCAGTAGCCTGACCTATGCGACCTATTCCGATCACACCCAAGGTCTTTCCGCCAAGCTCTACTCCTTTCGCATATTTCTTTTTCAATGCAGCAAATTGACCTGCACCTTCAACTGGCATTTTGCGATTCGCATCATGCAGGTGACGCGCCATGGTGTACATGTGCGCCATGACCAATTCAGCCACAGAGTCGCTAGAAGAAGCAGGAGTGTTAGCCACAGTGCGCCCTATTTCACGTGCATAGGCCACATCTATATTATCCATTCCCACACCGCCACGGCCTATGAAACTTAGCCCCGGACAAGCGTCTATGAGTTCCTTGCGCGCAGTGGTCGCTGATCTCACGAGTAAGGCCTCATAGCCTTCCGTATTGATCGCGTTGGCAAGGGCATCTTGAGCCACATTCTCAGTGACTACGGTATAGCCTTTCTCTTCTAGTTTCTTCTTTCCGGCTGCTGAAATACCGTCATTCGCAAGGATCTTCTTCATGGATCTTGTAGCTGTTTTTAAGGATAATGAAGACCCTGAATCAGGCGCCTTTTTCTAGTTCTTTCATGCAATTTACAAGCACTTGCACTGACTCGAGTGGAAGGGCATTGTACATGGATGCGCGGTAACCACCTACGCTTCTGTGACCAGCTATTCCGCTGATGCCCGCTTCTTTCCACATTTTATCCCAACGTGCAGTAAGTGCTTCATCGTTCAATACGAAAGTCGGGTTCATCAAGGAACGATCCTCCGTGGCTACCACACCTTTGAACAATGGATTACGATCTACTTCACCATAAAGTAAAGCAGCCTTCGCTTCATTTCTTTTCTGAATAGCAGGCACTCCACCGAAGTCCTTCAACCATTCTAGATTAAGCATAGCCACATAAATAGGGAATACCGGAGGCGTGTTATACATGCTGTCCTTGCTGATTTGCAGAGGAAGGTCAAGCATGGATGGAATATCTCTTCCTGTCTTGCCCAAGGCATCTTCCTTCACGATATAAACAGTAGAACCCGCAGGTCCCATATTCTTCTGAGCACCTGCATAAATAAGGTCGAACTTAGATACATCAATGGTCTTGCTGAAGATATCCGAACTCATATCGGAAATCAAAGGGATAGGGCATGAAGGAATATCATGAAACTGTGTCCCGAAGATGGTATTATTCGTAGTGAGGTGCAGATAATCAGCATCGCTAGGAATGGTGTAGCCTTTAGGGATATAGGAGAAATTCTTGTCTTCGCTGCTGGCGAGCACCTCTACTTTACCCAGTTTCTTGGCTTCTTTTATAGCTCCTGCAGCCCAGGTTCCAGTGTTGACATATGCGCCTTTACCGTCCTTTTTCATGAAATTCATGGCAGAGAGGTAGAAGCCAAGGCTGGCACCACCTTGAAGGAAAAGCACTTGATATCCCGCAGGGACATGGAGAAGTTCCTTGACTAAGGCCCTTGCTTTTTCCATGACATCAACAAAGGCAGAACTCCTATGAGACATCTCAAGCAGGGAAAGCCCTGAACCGTTAAATTCTATACAGGCCTCAGCGGCCTTTTGCATGACTTCTGCAGGCAGGATACATGGCCCTGCGCTGTAATTATGGACTTTCTTGGTCATGGTTATATTGCTCATGCTGCGAAGGTACAATCTAGAAGGGAGGGAACAAGGGCTTTAGTGGAGAAGGCTGTGGAAGCCTAGTTCTTGATGACTTTCAGGTTCTGAATGGCATCAGCACTATGAACAGAGAGGATATAGCTACCCGGAGATACATCATCTAATGAAATCTGACGCTCTGTGGTGCCTATGTTCATTACCAGTCTTCCCACTTGATCATAGAGGAGCATGGATTGCACCTTCAAATAACCCGGTATCTGTGGGCTCAGGTAAGAAACCCTAAGACTGGTTCCATTCTTCAGCCAGCAACTATTTTGATATGGAAGACTCGCTAATTCCAGAAGTGATATGTCTTGATCAAGTTATGAG
>CALFHF010000076.1 GCA_937875855.1 uncultured Flavobacteriales bacterium | reverse complement strand
AGCCCAGTGGGCGGAGTCCATTGATACGAATATCCAGTAGCCGGATCTGCAAATAACTGTGTGCTTCCGCCCAAAGGAATTGAACTTTCTAAACTGCTGGCATCCGCGGTTAAGAAAGAAAGCGGAGAGATTTCAACCAAGATAGAATCCTCTACCACACATCCTTCTGCACTTGTAATCGTACAATAGAATGTCACTTCTTCATCACTGCTAACAAGGATATTTGAAGTTCCTTGACCACTGAGAATATGAGTTTCAGGACTCCAGATGATGTCAACACCATCCAGAGGAATGCTACTGAAAACCGAAAGTTCCGTAGGCACATCAGCGCAGATGTACACATTGGGACTGATAGAGATAGCTTCATTGAAAATGCTGACGTTGACCTGACCTTCAACAGCACAGCTTCCTTCGGCCAAGAGGTAATAGGTGCTGCTCATGTCAGGGCTTACGCTGAGGCTACTGGTATTCGAAAGCACATTCGTAAAAGCAGGATCGCTGGCCCATGTATAGGAATCAGCCGCACCAAAAGTTTCTGCATTTAGCAAGGCTGTTCCACCTTCACAGATCAGCGTGTCATTGCTCAATTCTAATTGAATAGCCTCCACAGCAATGGTCTGATTTACCTGCGTAGGACATATGCCATTATCAATGGTCAGGGTGAATGTCGTGGTGCTGCTCACTGTGGCTATGGGAGAGGAGCTGAAGGGATTATCAAGCAATCCCGGATTCGTCCAAGTGTAGGTGATATTGGGCAAGGGCAAGGGCGCTATGCCAATCTGAACCGTAGTGCCTTCGCATACTTCTATATCCTCTAAACTGATGGAATTTTCTTGGAAAATAAAAATGCTTTGAACCAATGTATCGGCCAAGTTACAGCTGAGCGGATCTGAAAGAATCAGCGTCACTTCATAGCTTCCGGGGCCAGGGTAAAGGTGAGTAGGTGAATAGAGATTCGATTCTTCTCCATCTCCAAATAACCAAGTAAACGTAAGGCCACCCAAACTTGTGTTTTGGAAGTGTAAACTATCAGGATAGCAAATGGGTTCATAGCTGAAGTCAGCAATCACAGCGGGAAGTTCGAAGTCCATTTTGAAAACTCCATTGTTGCATCCTGTGCTTCCATTGATAGAAGAAACGGCATTGCTGGGAAAAATGGGAAAGTCGCTGTGGCCTTGGCATCCCGCACACACCGATTGATACACTTTTCCTTTTCTATCGAATCTGCTGGTTCCTCCATCCACATGTTCATTGCTCTCATCACCACCGAAATAACTTGCGTAGACCAGTGAAGAAGCATCATCAGCTAAAGCGAGGAGATAGAAATCTCCACCGTCCGTAGTGTTTTGATAGGCATCAGCTGTGATGGGAAGACCTGCTGTAGTCAATGGGCCGCCTTGGGTAGGGCCGCCCCAACCGCTGAGGTAGATTCGGTCACAAAGATCTACAAGAAAAGCTGTGGGAGAAATATTGGGTTCCCCATTTCCATTTCCGAATGTGGTAGACCAAATAACAGCGCTGAGATTAGTGTTCAATTTCGTGATGAATTGCCCCGAATTTAAATTGGCATACGCAGCATTGATGATGAAAGAATCTCCATTAAATGTTTGTCCAAAAAGATGCACGTTATTCTCAGAATCTAGCTCTACCATATACGCCTGATCATAGCTTGGACTTCCCCAATACGAACAGGAAATAATGGAAGATGCATCGCTGTTCAAGATAAGCACCCAAGCATCTGTACTGCCACCTTGGAAAGAGGATTGAACTACCCCAGTTGTGGTGGGTAGATTCTGAGAATTCGTTCCTCCACATACTATCACTTGGCCTAGAGAATTGACTACAATAGAGAAGGCCGCATCTTCAAGACTACCTCCGAAATAGGTGCTCCACGTGAGGTTGCTCAAGTCATCCGTCATTTTAAAAATCACTCCGTCTTGAAATCCACCTTGAGGATCAGGCATGATGACTCCGGGAGTTGTAGGAAAATCATTGGGAGCAATATTTATAACCGTACTGCTGGCCACATAGACATTTCCTTCGCTATCGAATTCTACCTCACCGCGAATCTCATCTGCGTAATTGTAATTCGTAGCATCTTCACGATTGATCCCATCATTTCCGTTTCCACCCACGAACGTAGAGGCTAGAAGTTCAGATCCATCGTAGTTAAATTTAGAAAGTATGATATCCGTTCCCTCAGGAAAAGAAACGCCCAGTCCATCGGTTAAATACGGGAATCCTCCTTCGAAAAAAGTATCGTAAGCGCCAGAGGTTGTTGGGTAATTATTAGATCCTGTGGTGCCATACACGAAGAGCTCATCTTGATCATTTACGATAATGCTGTGCGGCAATTCGGCCTTGCTTCCGCCAATGTAGGTGCTCCATACCATGAAAGTTCCAGTGGTGTCGTATTTGCTCAAAGCAATATCTACTTGACCACCATTCCAAATCTCGTTGTAAGCGCCTAGCGTGGTAGGATATGCATTGCCAAAGGCCGTGCTACCGCTGTACAAATAACCATCTCTATCGAATGTTGCCGTATACCCGAAGTTATTTGAAACCGATCCAGAAAAGGTGGAGAATTTCAATTCAGGATCTATGACCAAGGGTAGCGAAGTGTCATACGCACCTAGCTCGAAACTCAGCGTGGCTCCATTCAGAACATACGCGCAATTCACATCCACTTCTTTGCCCTCTATCAATTGATAAGCATAGGGTTTTTGCTCAACCAAATCATTTACACTCGTCTTAATCAGCAGTGTTCCATCTTCTCTTAACTCAGGAGTTACGCCCGTGTACTTGAAAGAGATAAGCGCAGGATCAGCATGAGAAGCCAGATGAAGATCATACTTTAGATTTCCTCTTTGGAAATAATAACTGATGTCAATTCCGGGATAAATGCGCTCCAGTTTCACAGCACGATACGCCTTTGCTTTCTTTCCCCAATGCTCAGGGTCATCACCTAAGAAATAACTGAAATGACCGGGAGAAGGGTCAAATGAATTCACGCTGCTGGGAGGAGTAGCATTCAGGAATTGTACGGCATATGCATGATGCTTGAGTACATCAGGAGCAGTGACGCCATGCATATGATGCGCCTCGGCAATTTGAGCTTGGGCCGCTGGATCCACCAAGTCTAAGCAGACCCCAGTCTTTTCTACGTAAATGGTCGCTTCGCCTAGCTCGGCTCTAAAGAGCACTTGCTCAGGCCATTGTCCTTTATTTTCAATGAGGAACTGCGCTGAAGAATCCATCTTCATCGCGAGTAAACAGAGCATACAGAACAGGATTTTCCTCATCTCAGGCCTAAGGTAAGCGTTCATTGCGTGAAAGCAATTGGAGAGGAATTGAAAAATATGCCTAGGATGGAAAGCTTTGACCATAAAAAGGCCAAGGTCAACAGAAAAAGTACTGAGCTTTCACGCCTGAATTCTGAAGCTCTTTTTTAATCTCTTCTTGTTCCTCAGGAGCAGCCACAGCTATGATGACTTGGTCAGTAGGCAGTAGGTCTGCAGCTTCCTGAAGAATAACTCCGTGAATCTCTTTTCCCCATTTCTTGGAATTATTAGTAATCCAAGTGAACGCTATTCCTTCTTGGTGAAGATGACGGGCAATGTATTTCCCTTTTTTTCCGGCACCCCATAGAAGTAGCAGTGTTTCTTTATGGAAATCCAAAGAAATGAAATAGGAGATCTTCAAATCCAAGAACCTATTGTCCACATAATGCTCATCAGTGCGGGAACTTCGTTCAGGATGATCTCGCCACAGGTGAAGTTCTTCTGGAACGCAAATGACCTTCAAGGAAGCGGCATACATGCGAAAAACCAAATCATAATCCTCCGGATATACATCAGATTGAAAAGCACCTATACGATCTAGATCCTCCCTATGCATCATCCAACAAGGAGAAGGAATGACACATTCTTTGTAGATGTTTTTCCAATGATTTTGATTATCAACCAAGGCATTTAGCCAATCTGCATAACGCCTATATCCGTCTCCCAATTCTTGATCTTCTCTGAAGTAGGAAACCTTTCCTGTGACTACAGCAGCAGGTCTTGTGTGAGAAACCATGCGCGAGAGTTTATGCTCAGGCATCAGGTCATCAGCGTCCATACGTGTGATGAGATTAGAGGAGCTTTTGGAATACGCTAAACGCAGTGCATGAATGATTCCTTGGCCTTCATTTTGAAAAACCTGTATGCGTGAATCACTCTTGGAAAAAGACTGGAGCAGGTCAAAACTTTCATCGCTTGAATGATCATTGACAGCGATTAATTCCCAGTCTTGAAAATCCTGAGAGCGAATACTCTCCAAAGTCTGGGTCAAGAACATGGCCGCGTTTTTTACCGGCATCAAAATAGAAACAGAGGACATCAGATGAGTTTAGGCGAATCTTTATGCAGCCTACTTTCGAAATAACGGGAAGCAATAACAGCCAATAGCGCAACAGCAGCCAAGCCAGCACCTCCATCATGTGCCACTTGATGTGCAGAGAATGCAGCTAGAGAATCAAAGAAAAATCCTGCATACGCCCATTCCTTTAACAGGGGAGAAAAGCGAGTGAGAATGGCAACAACACCCAATATTTTCAAGCCAGCCAAGGGATAAATCATCCAAATGGGAAACCCTAACATTCCGTAAAAAGAAGACACCATTTCATACTTGCTGAAATACATACATGCAGAGAAGAGAAAAATGGCGCACATAATTCCTGTGCTTATCCAATAGAATATTCGCTGTTTATCCATCTGCAGTTTGTTTTCTTTGTTCCCAAAGTAAAGTAAATGTCAGAGAAGATCTTGTTGTTGGGTTCAGGAGAGTTAGGAAAGGAATTGGTGATTGCCTTGAAGCGCTACGGCTGCCATGTAGTTGCCTGTGATTCCTATGCGGGCGCTCCTGCAATGCAAGTAGCTGATGAATATGAGGTCTTCGATATGCTTGATGGAAAAGCCTTGGATGCCGCTGTGGCCAAGCATAAACCAAAGCTCATTGTCCCAGAGGTGGAGTCTATTCGCACAGAGCGTTTCTATGAGTATGAGAAGCAAGGATACACGGTGGTGCCTTCAGGAAGAGCTGCCAATTTCACCATGAACAGAAAGCTGATTCGGGATTTGGCTGCCAAGGAATTGGGGATTCGCACCGCTTCCTATCGCTATGCGCAGAGCTTGGAAGAATTCACGAAAGCAGTGGCAGAAATAGGAATGCCCTGTGTGGTAAAACCATTGATGTCATCCTCAGGAAAAGGCCAGTCGGTATTGAGGGAAGCAGGGAAGATGGAAGAGGTATGGAATTATGCCTTGGAAGGTTCCAGAGGAGACTTGGTAGAAGTGATTATAGAATCCTTCGTTGATTTTCACACCGAGATTACCTTGCTCACCGTCACGCAGAAAAACGGCCCTACCTTATTCTGCCCATCCATTGGGCATAGGCAAGAGAGAGGAGATTATCAAGAGAGTTGGCAGCCATGTGCTATAGCTGATAAAGACGAAAAGGAAGCGCAGGAAATGGCCTCAGCAGTGACTAAGGCACTGGGCGGAGCAGGAATCTGGGGTGTAGAATTCTTCATTGCTGATGATGGCGTGTATTTCTCTGAGTTATCCCCTAGGCCTCATGACACAGGCATGGTAACCATGACAGGAAGCCAAGGACTGAATGAATTCGAATTGCATGCACGCAGCATATTGGGATATCCCATTCCTGAGATTAAATCCCTGATGAATGGAGTGAGCGCAGTAGTGTTAGCTGAGAAGAACAACAATGGGCCTATTACCTATACAGGAATAGAAGAAGTACTGAAGGAAAAAAACACAGAAGTGCGCATATTCGGAAAGCCAACTTCAAGACCTTATCGCAGGATGGGAGTAGTACTGTTGGATGGAGAAGAAGACATGGATGCCTTGAGAAAAAAGGCAGCAGAAATGGCGGCAAAAATAAAGGTGCATTGAAAAAGATAAGGCCAGCTCTGCACATGAGAACTGGCCTTAGACCTAATCAACCAAACAAATTTTAATTTCTTGTGCTGCCTTAAAAGCAACAGAACGAAGGTAAGTTCTGTGGAAGAGCATCTAAGACCATTCATCACAATAGCCCTATGACAACTGTACGCTGAAGGGGCGTGGATCACATTCTTGAATCGAATTGAAATATTTCGAGCTGATTAATATTTATGCTCTGATCGTTTATTTCTTAAAAGCATGAATAGTTAAAAAAGCATCCTATGGCCTTACCTTCGCCCTTCATGAGGATAGGTGCCATAGATATAGGATCAAACGCAGTGCGCTTGATTATCAAAGAAGTCAGACATTACGCTGAGGAATACGAATCCTTTAAAGTCTGCTACACCCGTGTCCCCATACGACTGGGGTCTGATGTTTTCACCACGGGACTTATCACAGAGACTAAACGCAATCAGCTCGCCAAGACCATGCAGGCCTTCAAGTTACTCATGGAAGTGCAAGGCGTGAAGGATTTCAGAGCCTGCAGCACCTCAGCTATGCGCGAAGCCAAGAACGGTAAGGAGGTCATCGCCTTCATGAAAGAGCAAGCTGATGTGGACGTAGAACTTCTTTCAGGAGAAGATGAAGCAGAGGCTATTTTGGCCAACTTCTCTACCCAGCGGCTTGTTCCTGGTCAGAAATACGCCTACATAGATGTGGGCGGAGGAAGTACTGAAATATCCGTCATTCAGGATGGCGAGCGCATCATTTCTCGCTCCTTTCGCATAGGTACAGTAAGACTCCTTCATGAGCGAGTAGATGCGCGAGAGTGGGAAGAACTCAGGGTCTTTTGTGATGCCTTGCTCGCCAAGCACGGAGAGATGATAGGGATAGGTACAGGCGGTAACATAAACCGTATTTATAAAGAAGCTGGAAAAACACAATTGACGAATATCACCGTGTCAGAAATAGATGCCGTCAAGAAAGTGATGGAGTCTTACTCGTTTGATGAAAGGATTTTTCTTCTCAAGTTGAAACCTGACCGCGCTGACGTAATCATTCCTGCTGCTAACATTTACTTAGAAGCCATGCACCATGCGGGAATCAAGCAGATGAACGTACCTAAGCTCGGCCTCTCTGATGGTCTGATTATGAATATTTTCAACAGGTTGGAAGCAGAGCATAAATTGGTCTAGGGAGACCAAGTATTCAAGGTTCAAGGATTCAAGGTTCAAGGATTCAAGAATTCAAAATTCAAGGATTCAAAGTTTAGCTGCCTTGAACTCACGTGCTTAGGAACAAGAAATATGTTCAGGAAGACTAAAACCCTCAGCGCACTCAGCGAATAACCACAGCGCCCTTTGCGGTTAAATAGAATCATGAAGTGTTCAAACTCTTCATTATCCATTAATCATTATCCATTATCCATTAATCATTGTCCATTCTCCATTAAAAAAACCCTAGGTTTTTATGAGGATAGGAAGAATCTCATCAAGCTGACTGACTTCATACGTTGGAAACAAATCATGCTTAACTCCTTTCGGGTTGAAATATATCTGATCCATTCCCACGCCTTGCGCTCCCAGGATATCTGACCCAAGAGAATCTCCAATCATGAGAGAATCTTTCACATGCGCTGCAGATTTTTCCATGGAATAATGAAAAATACTTGGGTCGGGTTTTTTAGCTCCAGCCGCTTCTGAGGTAATCACCTCCACGAAGAAATCACGGAGTCCTGTTTCTTTTAATTTGATGTGTTGCACCTCTTCAAAACCATTGGTGATGATGTGCATGATGTATCCCTCAGCACGCAAGGCTACCAGCACTTCTATCGCTCCTGCGAAGAGGTGAGTCATGTAAGGAGCTCGGGCTAAATATTTAGTCGCTAATTCATCAGCCAAGTATAAATCTATCGTCCCGAACCTCTTCAAGGTATCTGCAAATCTTCCAACGCGCAGTTCTTCCTTCGTTACTTGGTCTTTACGATACAGACCCCACCAATGGTCATTTACACGCTCATAGGTAAAAAAGAAATCCTTGAACTTAGTGGTGCCCATGCGTTGAACAAGCATCTCCTCCCAGAGCTCTTCCATGGTGACTTGAGAATTTCGCTCGAAGTCCCAGAGGGTATGATCAAGGTCAAAGAAAATGTGCTTATAAACTGCCATGAAAAATGTATTTTATTACCCAAGAAATAGAGGTCAAAAAGACCGTCCAAAGGAGGAAGGCCAGGCTGAATGCTGGGATTGCTTTTTTCTCATCTCTGAAATACCGTGAAGCCAGAAGTCCTGCAATGGGAACAGAGATGATTCCAGAAATCAAGCCCATTCCAAGCAAGCCATATTTCGTTTTTATCCTTAGGATAAAGCGATTCATCTTAGAAAATTTTTTCCCGGGGTTTGTTCTTCGCTTCGCAAGATATTTAAATAGTACCTCCCCGAAATTGAAAAAACAAAGGAACCCTATACATGCAGAAACAAAAACGGTGATGATAGTTCCGATCCATGAATAACCTAGGCCGATCATCGTACTCGGGGTGATGAGGAATTTCAACACCGTGAGGAAGAACCAGCCCAAATATTCTAGGATTGTGGTGCCCATCAGGATTTCTTACCGTAGGCCAGATCACCTGCGTCACCTAGCCCCGGAACGATATAAGACATGTCATTCAAATCAGGGTCAATGGCCCCGCAGAGAATAGTCGTGCCTTCAGGAAAATGTTTTTGAATGGTGCGTATGCCCACCGCACTCGCGATGGCGCACGCCACGTGAACGCGTGCGGGAGTTCCTTTTTCAAGCAGCGCATCATAGGCTAGGAGCAAGGATGTTCCAGTAGCCAACATAGGATCGCAAAGGATTAATTCCTTGCCATCCAAGTCAGGACAAGCAAGGTATTCCACCTCCACTTCTATCTCTTCACCATGCCCATGAGGCTTGCGATACGCAGAGATAAAGGCATTCTCAGCCTTGTCGAAATAACTCAGAAATCCGTGGTGCATAGTGAGTCCGGCACGAAGCACAGAGACAATCACGGGCTGCGTCTTCATAAGCATAGGATGCGCCACACCCAGAGGCGTGTCCACGCTCACGGTATGATATTCCATGTGCTTGCTGATCTCATAGGCCATAACCTCGCCTACGCGTTCCAGATTACGCCTAAAGCGCATGGCATCTTGTTGTACGTTAACATCTCTGAGTTCGGCAATGAAGTGATTGCATAAGGAACGTTCTAGGCTGAGATCGCGGAGCATGAGAGAGAGGGTTTAGGCCAAAGATACCTATCCTTCGTTCAAAATATCGGCAAAGGCCGCTTCGAGTTTTGGAAATGTGAAGCGGAAGTCAGCTTCCAGCAGTTTTCTTGGGGCTACGAAAGAACTGTCTAAGATCAACGAAGGATCCACCCCTGAAAAAATACTGCCCAATTCTATGGCCAGTTTTGGAGCGGGTAAGCCAAAGGAGATGTCCATTGAATTTCTTAGTGTAGCCATGAATTCTTCATTGGACCTAGCATCAGGACTGCTGAGATTCACTGGGCCTTCAAGCGCTGTATGCTTGATTAGGAAAGAAATAGCCCTGCAAAAATCTTCCTGATGAATCCAGCTCATCATCTGTTTTCCTGATCCCTGAGCGCCACCTAAGCGCAGGGAACATATCTTTTTCAAGGGCGGTAAAGCACCTTCTTCCTCATCGAGAACAGGAGTAATGCGCAGCGCGATTTTGCGCAGATTCATCTCAGATCTATAGAATTCAGCTTCCCAATCCTGACTGAGTTCAGCTAGAAATCCCTTTCCTACTTCTTGCACTGACTCATCCACAGCCTCCTCGAAGCGCTGAGGATATATGGCCGCTCCGCTGGCATTTAACCAGGTATGAATCTTGGATCCTGAGAAAAGTATAGCATCACTGAGCACACGCGTTGAGGAGATCCTGGAATCTAAGAGAAGCTTCTTGTTGGCAGCAGTAAAGCGACATTGAATGGATTTTCCGCTGAGATTTATGAGAACATCAGCATCCTTGAATTCCTTTGACCACTCTCCAAGATGCGCTCCATCCCAATGCACTCTGCGGTGAGTTTTGAAATCTTTGGATTCACTTCTGCTGAGAACGACTATGTCTGTACAGGAAGGGGAAAGATGGGTTATAAGACGTTTTCCAATCAATCCTGAACCTCCAGCTATGATGAGTTTACCAATCATAATTTCAAGACAGGTTTAAAGCGAAAAGGCTGCATGAATGAATCATCAGTTCAGTCTAAACTGCTTTCAAAAACAGCTTGCCATCCTTTCCATTCTCCGTGATCAGAGACCGTGTTATTATGCCAAAGGCTGACCAAGGTTCCGTTGACCGCTTTGACTTCGTTCTTGATCAATGCAATATGCTGCTTCGCTTCGTCAGGATCTAGTCCTTGATAATCCATCAGGCTGGCATCCATGTAGCTCAGCGGCATGAGGAAAAGCGGAGTAGTTTCTTCCTTCATTAGATCATACCAGCGAAATGCATGGGAAGTTCCAGCCCTGAATCCCGCGTGATCCGCATACCCCATACTGAAATCAATCTCTATTCCTTGAGCAATAAGATGACGATACGTAATGGGCAGATCTAGGTAGAGGAAATGTTGCCTGCTGCTATCCACCTTTTTCCCGCTCAGCTTTTGAAGGCGTTTGCATTCGCGCTGAAGGAGCTTAGGCTTTTCGTTTGAGGCCATGCTGGGATGCACACCTACTTCGGCCCAGGTGCTGATGCCCACAATAAGGCGCTCCATCTCTTTCCTGCGATAGGAGAGGCTTTTATCAAGCTTCCCGTAGTCGCCTAGGAGAAAGAAGAAATGAGCATCCAGCTTATGCTCTGCATGCTTTTTTTGTAGATATGAATAGCTGTCAAAAGGATCTTCTTGATCACCTCTCAATACGCTTTTTCTCTCCTTAATTCGAGCGAACTTAAATCGAAAAAAATCCTGAACACTGCTGCGTGTTCTTCTCCACCAACTGCGCCCTTTATAGGCATACGCAACATCTATATCGAAGGTGCTGAGCTGTCTGAATTTCTTA
Source organism: uncultured Flavobacteriales bacterium (assembly GCA_937875855.1). Lineage (GTDB taxonomy): Bacteria > Bacteroidota > Bacteroidia > Flavobacteriales_D > JABDKJ01 > JABDLZ01. The sequence continues at coordinate 8,835 of CALFHF010000076.1, read as the reverse complement.
GAAGAAGCAGGAAGAGCAGGAAACTTAGCTTGGAGTGTTTTGTAGAATTCCAGCGTCCAGTGGTCTACCAGAGGGCGATGAAGCATCTTGGACTTGCCCATTAAGCTTGAACTGCTTTTAAACCTACCGTAAGAATCTCGTTCTTTTTCAAGGTATTCCTCATAGCGAGAAAGCATGAAGAAGGCACTGGATAATGCATCATGAGCTACGAAATCAGATTCACAAGGAAAGAGTGTTTTCTCAGCGCTAAGAAGAACTTGCTGAGCGCGCACTCCTGTTTCATACAGCAAGGCATGAGGTCTGATGAAAGGAACATCAGCAATCACTTGATTGGAATAATTCAAGGCAGCATCAGCCTGTTTCAGAACCGTTTGGTCATCTGTTAATCTGTACGGTACATCTAAGAGATCCTCGAAGATCGCTTGGCATATGTACTTCAGCCTTGGACTAATTTGGTCAGAGTATACGGTCAGCATAGCTGGTCAATGAGATAAGAGTGATACATCAAAGCATGCCTTCATCAGCAAAACTGAAGAAACCGCTTTCTGTAATAATGAGGTGGTCGAGCACAGGAAGATCCAAGAGGCTTCCTGAAGCGACTAGGCTCTTGGTCAATTTAATATCCTGAGCGCTAGGCTTCAGATTTCCTGAGGGATGGTTATGGGCCAATATGATGGAGGAAGCCTTCTTATCAAGAGCGCGTTTGAAGATGATTTTAGGGTCCACCACGGTACCAGCTACACCTCCTGAGCTGATGCGTTCCCAACCCATGATCTGATTATTGCGATTCATGAGCAGAATCAGGAATTCCTCATGACCGAGATCCGCGATATGAGGAGCTAATGCTTCATAGGCATCACGGCTTGATTGCACTTGGCTCTTCGTGGGAATATCTTCGGCCTTACGTCTGCGCCCTAGTTCCATGGCTGCGATGATGGAGATGGCCTTAGCCTCGCCTATACCTTTGAACCGCATAAGCTCTTCCACGTTCATTTTTCCGAGGTCGTGTAGGCGGTTCTCGCTTCCATTAAGAATCTGCTGGGCAAGTTGTACAGCGCTTAAATCCCGTGTTCCAGAACCAATAAGAATGGCGATTAACTCTGCATCGCTGAGTGCCTGACGGCCCTTGAGCAGGAGTTTTTCCCGAGGACGATCGTCCTCAGCCCAAGAAGTAATGGGTCTATTGCTTTCCATGGCTTAAAGATAGGAGTATGAATGAGGGATTGTATGAAACAAAGAACCCCGACTCTTGGAGGAGTCGGGGTCTTCAATACATTGTAAGAGGCAGATTATGCCTTAACCACCAAGTGCTTAGAAAGCTTGGACTTCAAGTTTCCAGCTTTGTTCTCATGGATGACATTCTTCTTCGCTAGCTTGTCAATCATGCTAGCTAAAGATGGGAACATCTTCTCGCTGTCTATCTTCTCCGTCAATGCTTTATACTTACGTATTGCATTACGCATTGTCTTGTGGTAGTACTTGTTTCTAAGGCGTTTCGTCTCAGAGGACTTGATGCGCTTTAGTGCTGATTTGATATTCGCCATATTCTGCTTTTATCTATTGTAGCCCGTAGGGGAGTCGAACCCCTCTTGCCAGGATGAAAACCTGAAGTCCTAACCGATAGACGAACGGGCCTTGTTCGTTCCATTTCTTAAAACGGAGTGCAAATGTAATACTAAATCATCTTTGTGCAAGGAGAAATGATGAAAAAATCACCTCTAATCCTCTCCTTCATGAGCAGCCGAGAACTGGAACCCAAATCTCTTCCCTGTTCTTAAGCTCATCGCACTCGTTAACTCATTGACTTCCATTACTGAAGTAGTGCTCACATCATTGTACGGAGGAACGTAAAGGTCAAAATCCAAACTATAAAGCAGGGATGATTCTAAAATATTTCCCCAAGTCGCTTTGTCCAACGTACCATTCACGAAATCATTGAACAAGTATCCCATTTGGCGCTTTCCTTCTACCAAGAAATGATTCTCTTGATTCACAAATACTCTAGCAATGAGGTATCCGAGGTCATTATAACGGCTGAGTCGGAAGGAATCAGCTAAGAAGTTATAGACGTTGATGATCCCACAATACGAGCGCATAGGGTCTTCTTTCACATAGGAAGTAGCCCATGTATGATGCCCTTGGTCGAACTGGAATACATTGCTGTGCATGTAGAAAATCAGCGTATCCCCTGCGATAGTCAGTCTGCACTCGAAAGCACTGCGATCTTCAAACTTCACTTCGAGGCGCTTATCAAAGCAATCTACTTCCTCGGCCAGCTTCTCCGTGTATTCCTTAATGATAGACTTCAGCGTATTAAAATGTTCAATTGTGTTTTCATAGACATTCCGTTTCATGCAGGAACGTTCACGAATCATATCTAAGATGAGTTTGGAGTTTTCAGACATATCTTAATAGGCTCTTGCGAATAATACTCTTTGATTGGAAGGCTTGCCGCTATACACGCATACTCCATCCTCTAGGGGATTGCCAATAGGAATGTTGCGTATGGTCGCTTTGGTCTCTTCTTTAATCTTTTGCTCAGTTTCAGCCGTACCATCCCAATGGGCTAGTACGAATCCTCCTTTTTCATCCAAGACCTTCTTAAACTCCTCATAGCTGTCTACAGGAGTCTTTCTGGATTCCATGAAATCCTTGGCCTTCTTGAACATATTACTCTGAATGTCTTCAAGCAGTATAGCTATGCTATCCTCAATGCCTTCAAGCGGCTTCACTTTCTTCTCTTTCGTATCTCTTCTCGCCACTTCTGCGGTTCCGTTCTCCAAGTCTCTTGGGCCAATGGCCATACGCACTGGGATGCCTTTGAGCTCATACTCAGCGAATTTCCAACCTGGCTTCTTGGTGTCAGCATTATCATATTTAGCTGATATTCCTTTGGCCTTCAAGGCTTTAAGAATAGGCTCAACACGTGCTGTGATCTCAGCTAACTGCTCTTCTCCCTTATAAATAGGAACGATAACCACTTGAATAGGTGCCAATCTTGGCGGGATAATCAATCCATCATCATCGCTGTGGCACATAACCAGGGCTCCCATAAGGCGGGTAGAAACTCCCCAGGACGTAGCCCAAACATATTCTTGAGTTCCTTCTTTGGTGGCAAATTTCACATCAAAGGCCTTGGCAAAGTTCTGTCCAAGGAAATGAGAAGTTCCTGCTTGCAAGGCTTTTCCGTCTTGCATAAGGGCTTCAATGGAATAGGTATCCAAAGCTCCAGCGAATCGTTCACTTGCAGTCTTCACACCTTTGATTACAGGCAGAGCCATGTAATTTTCAGCAAAATCAGCATAGACATCGAGCATTTTGAGTGTTTCTTCTACCGCTTCTTCTTGAGTGGCATGAGCTGTATGTCCCTCTTGCCAAAGGAATTCGGCCGTTCTCAAGAACAGACGGGTACGCATTTCCCAGCGTACAACATTGGCCCATTGATTGATCAGGAGCGGGAGGTCACGGTAACTCTGAATCCATCCTCTATAGGTATTCCAGATGATGGTCTCAGAGGTAGGTCTGATAATGAGTTCTTCCTCCAGCTTGGCATCAGGATCCACAATGAGACCACTACCATCTTCGGCATTCTTCAGCCTATAATGTGTTACTACAGCACATTCCTTGGCAAAACCTTCTATGTGGGCAGCTTCTTTACTGAGGTATGATTTAGGTATGAAAAGTGGAAAGTAGGCGTTTTGATGCCCAGTTTCTTTGAACATATCGTCCAAAACGCGCTGCATTTTCTCCCATATTCCATAGCCGTGTGGTTTTATGACCATACAGCCTCTTACGGCCGAATGCTCGGCCAGATCAGCCTTGACTACGAGTTCATTGTACCATTCAGAATAATTCTCTGCCCTTGAAGTGAGTTCTTTCGCCATAATTCCTTCGTGCTCTTGTGTTTTGCAGTGTAGGGGTCTTTTTCACATGACCACTCTAATGTGGTATGGATTTTGTTTGAAATAGACCGGCTAAATTAGCTAATTTTATAACGGGTTATGGCCATTGCCTGAGCCCGAATAACACGAAAGAACATGAAGAACAAGCTCCACATATCGACCCTTCTGATAGCCATGGCTTTCTTGAGTGCTTGTACCAGCAATCAAGGACTAAGCTCCTATGAGGATGACATCTACTATTCTCCTAAGGATGGTAAGGCGGCCGAAACGGTAGCCCAAGTCATCCCTGCGCCTGCGCCAATCGTAGCTGAGGATTATGTAGATATAGATGAGCGTGATTACGGCTATGAAACTCCAGTACCTGCTCCTAAGGCTCAAGAAGAGTATTATGACCCTAACTATAAGGAGCAAATGCAGCAGGATCAGAAAGCCACTACCATCAATAATTACTACGGTAATCAATATGCTGATGATGACTATTACTACAGCAATAGAAATCGCAGGTTTAATTCAGGCTATTCTGGTTTTGGCTACTACTCACCTTATTACTCATACGGAAACTGGTATTCTTACGACCCATTCATGCCACGTCCTAACTATTGGCAGCCATACTATAATCCAGGGATGACCATGGGATGGAGCAGCTATTATGGCTGGTCTTATTCTTACAGTTCTTGGGGTCCAGGATGGGGAATGAATTATGGAAATGGAAATCCATTCGGGTTTAACCCATACAACTACGGTGGATTCAACTCATATTATTACTGCCCACAGGCCTATAACGGATTTGGTAACGGGGATTATTACAACAGAAGACCTGTATATTCTGGTCAATTTAGCCCATACGGAAGCTCAGTCGCTTCGAACACAACAGATATAAACAGAGGATTTAGATCCGCTTCCGATAAAGATTTGAATGGAGATTTAAGACCGAGCATAGCTCCTAATCTCTATAATGGAACCCGCCCTGTAGAACAAAATGTAAACGGAAACACTCGTCCACAAACAGGCACACCTACTGAGTCTCGTCCTCAGCAAGACATGGCCAGACCTGTGGATACACGACCAAATACAGCTACAGAAAGAGAAGAAACTCCTTCCTATGTGCGCCCTGAAGCAGATCAAGCTCGCCCGGTAGACACACGTCCTATGGAAACACGTCCAGCGCAAGACCCTAAAGAAGAGAACAGACCTCCATTATATACTCGTCCAAAAGAGCCTAGAACGGCTCCAGCACCAAGTGAAGATTCAAGCCCAAAAATAGAGCTAAGGAATCCTCGTAAATCCGATGTGAGCTCTCCGCGCCCATCGAATTCTATACGAACTAATCCCCCTTCCAATAATTCCAGAGGTTCGGGTTCCAACTCTGCAGGAAGGAGACCTAGATAAGTGCAATGATGAGATTGAATAGAAAAATGAAGTCCCTGGTTTTTTTTGGGGCCTTGCTGATGCTTGGCCCAAGTGCAAGCGCTCAGAATGAAACAGATGTAGCTCGTTTCATAAGCACAGATTTTGGTGGGACCGCGCGTTTCAATGGAATGGGAGGCGCCATGGGCGCCTTGGGAGGAGATGCTTCTACCCTGATGTACAACCCAGCGGGTATGGGGGTCTATCGCAGCAGCGAGTTCAGCATCAGCCCCACGTTTGTTCCTATGTCCTCTTCTACTTCTTTTTATGGAAGTGACACACGACAAGGAGATTTCAATGTCAACCTGAATAATTTTGGATACATCAGAGCCACTGAATTGAAGGATAAGGGCCAATGGAAAATGGTTCAATTCGGGCTAAGTTATATTCCGCTCAAGAACTTGAATACAAACCATACCATTCAAGGTAGGCATAGAGATGGTTCACTTTCTCAAGAGATTGCCAGCGATGCATTGGGACTGGATCCTAATAATTTCGAGAGCAATGATCCCTTCTTCATCTTCCCAGCCTATCAAACCTATCTTATAGACCCTGACACCAACACTACTGCGTTTGATTATATATCAGCTATTCCTGTTGGAACACTGATCGAACAAAAAACGGTTCTGAATAGAAGAGGAAGAATAGGAGAGACGGTATTTGCAGCTTCCTGTAATTATAATGACAAGTTATATTTAGGTGCGGCTTTGGGCTATAATAAAGTCGTCTATGATGAATTTATGGATTATCAGGAATTGGTAGTTGACACAGGTGTTACTGACCTGAAGGGCTTCACCATGGTGCAAGACGTGGAGGTGAGAGGCTCTGGTATCGACTTGAAAGTAGGTGCTATCTATAAGGTCACAGATATGCTGAGACTAGGTGCTTCTTATACTAGCCCAACATGGAATTACATGACTACCTCATGGAATACATCCATCACTACAGGATTCAATGATGGCTCGTCATATACCCAATCTGCAGCAGCCATAGGTGCGAACGATTATTATATGACAGCTCCTTCTCGTTTGATGGGATCTATAGCACTTGTGCTAGGTAAGCACGCATTATTGGATATAGACTATGAATTCGTAGATTATTCAGGAGCTAAGCTGCGCTCCTTTGAACCGAACCCCATAGATTTCTCTGCAGCGAATTCCGAGATTCAGAACAGTTTAGTCTCTGTGGGGAACATTCGCACAGGACTTGAGATTCGTCATCAAGGATGGTCTTTGAGAGGCGGGTATGCAGTATATCCTGATCCATACAGACCAGAATCCAAGACCAATGACGCTTCTAAGAATATTATCAGTGCTGGACTTGGTTTTAAGAAAGAACAGGTGAGTATAGACATGGCCATCAAGAACACTAGCTATGGGTCTGATTATTTCGCCTATGCTTCAGATGGCATGCAGGCGGCTCAAGTAGATGAACGCCAAACGGCAATCATCATGACCTTCGGGTTGCGATTCTGAGCATAAAAAAACCTCCCGGTCTGGGAGGTCTTTTCTTAATTCTTTAAGGGAAAGAGCACTTATTCAGCTACTTCATCGTCCTTATCTACAAGGATTCTGCCGCAATGCTCGCATACGATAATCTTCTTGTAGGTTTTGATATCCAACTGACGCTGAGGTGGGATCTTATTGAAACATCCTCCGCAAGAATCACGCTCTACACGTACAACAGCCAAGCCATTTCTAGCTGAACCACGAAGCCTCTTATAGGCATTAAGCAATCTTGCCTCGATAAGATCTTCTGAGCCTTTAGACTTCTTAAGCAATGACTTCTCTTCCTTCTCCGTCTCTTTCACGATATCGTCAAGCTCTTTCTTCTTCGCCTTCAAGTGCTTAGAACGATCAGTCAATCTGTCCTTCACTTCTGTGTGAATTTCTTTCTTGCCGTCAAGCTGAGCTGCGAATTCCTTCATCTTCTTCTCAGAGAGTTGAATCTCTAAGTTCTGATATTCAATCTCCTTATTCAAGGATTCGAATTCACGGTTATTTCTAACACCATTTTGCTGCTCTGTATACTTCTTTATAGCAGCTTTAGAATCTTTAATGGCAGTTTTTCTGCCAGTAACAGCATCATCATACTGGCCCATCTCTTCTTCCATTTTGGCCAAACGGGTCTCCAGTCCTTTCACTTCATCCTCGAGATCTTCTACTTCCAAAGGAAGTTCTCCTCTCACTTGACGAAGTTTATCTACTTGGGAGTCAACAACTTGTAGGTTCCAAAGAGCGTTGAGTTTGTCTTCAACGATGTTCCCTGTTTTTGCTTTTGTAGCCATCAGATCACAGATATTTTACCGGGTTTGTATTCACCCTTGTTAAAAGGTGTGCAAATGTAGGGAATTTTTCAAGCAGAACACGCTGTAAAAGTTCTCTGGTATACTGCTCTGACTCATAATGGCCAATGTCGACCAAAAGAAGGTCTCCATCGACCTCAAAGTAATCGTGATACTTCACATCAGCGGTGATATAGGCTTGGGCTCCGGCCCTTTTCGCAGCCTCTAATCCGAAGATTCCAGATCCTCCCATCAAAGCGACTCGTTCTATTTTGCCCTTGGAAAACTCCGTATGCTTCAGAAATTTTAGTGACATCTTCTCTTTCACATGCTTCAAAAAATCTTCAACAGGCATCGCTTTTTCTAAGTTGCCAACGATTCCACTTCCCACTTCTTGATTGACATTTTTCAAGGGATGTAAGAAGTAGGCTACTTCCTCATAAGGATGTGCGTTGCGCATAGCCTCAAGTACAGGTTGACTGAGATGTTCAGCAAGGATGAACTCCAGCTTAGCCTCATTTACCAATTCATCCTTTCCTAATTCACCTATATGCGGATCGGCTGTGCCAAAGGGTTTGAATTGACCTTCTCCTTCGGTCTTGAAGGAACAACGTTCATATTGACCTGCTCTTCCAGCTCCTGCAGCCCAAATGGCCTCTTGAACCTGTTTTGTATTTTCCTTTGGACAAAGAACTTCGAGTTTTAAGAGGAGGGAAGCCTTGGGCATTAAAATGCTGCGTCCTTTTTTATTCAGACCAATGCGATTAGCGAATTCTTCATTGACCCCAGCCCGCACATTATCCAGATTCGTATGAATGGCATAGATGGCAATGTCATGTTTGATTGCTTTAATCACTGCACGCTCCGTGTAATGGGATCCGGTGATTCGTTTCAGTCCTCTGAAAAGAATGGGATGATGCGCTATAACCAGATTTACACCTTCCTTAATCGCTTCGTCTATCACATCTTCTGTGCTGTCTAAGCAGAGGACAGAACCTTTGAATTCCCAGTCCTTGTTTCCGCAGATTAGACCGCTGTTGTCATATTCTTCTTGATAGGATGAAGGAGCAATAAGCTCCAATTCCTTGATTATTTCACGTATTTTCATGCTGGGGCAATATAGCTCAGAATTAGCTGTTTTCCATCTTCAAGCCTATCATCTTGGATCATACCTTTGACGCCATGCGCTCATTGCGAATTGTCTTGTTACCATTCACTTGGCTTTATGTGGGGATACTTTCT
>CALFHF010000075.1 GCA_937875855.1 uncultured Flavobacteriales bacterium | reverse complement strand
AGGGTTGAACTTAGTCATACGTAAAAGGAGATATGAGGTTACATGAGCTTTGAAATCAAACTATGCACGAATTAGGTTCACAGAAAAATTGTCAGAATGGAAGATTTGGATGGGCCAGTGAATCCACATCAGGTGAAATCCCTTCTTTCAGTGCAAAATATCCTGCAATTCCTATCATAGCAGCATTGTCAGTGCAATATTCGAAAGGTGGAATATGACAGGATAGACATTTTTCTTGGGCTAATGTTAGGAAGGCTTGCCTGAGGGCTGAGTTTGCGGCTACTCCTCCTGCCAGGGCAATGTCCTGAACTTCAGTCTGTTCTAGGGCAGTCTTAGTCTTCTCAATTAGAATTTCAACGATACTCGTTTGAATAGAGGCACATATATCCTCAAGGTTCTCCGTTATAAAGTTAGGGTCAGAGACTATTTCTTTCTTCAAGAAGTTTAGAATACTGGTCTTCAATCCACTGAAGCTCATATCTAGATTAGCCACCCTGGGTTTGTTGAAAGTAAAGACTGCCTGGCCTGCTTTAGCATGCTTATCTATTAATGGTCCACCTGGATATGGAAGACCGAGCATCTTAGCTGATTTATCAAAGGCTTCTCCTGCCGCATCGTCAAGTGATCTTCCTAAAATAGTCATATCTGAATAGCCTTTGACCAATACGAACAGAGTATGTCCTCCGCTCACAATGAGAGATAAGTAAGGAAATGATGGTAGAGCCAAGGTGTCCTCAGGTCTTTGAGCAAAGTGAGAAAGAATATGACCTCGCATATGGTTCACACCCAGGCTAGGAATGCCGAGCGATAGCGCCATAGATTTACCAAAAGAGGCGCCTACCAGCAATGAACCCATGAGGCCGGGACCTTGGGTATACACGATTGCTGAAAGGTCTTGTGCCGATATGCCAGCCTCCTTTAAAGCAATATCGACCACAGGAACAATGTTACGTTGATGGGCTCGAGAAGCTAGCTCTGGGACTACACCCCCATATTGGGCATGAACCGCTTGCGTAGCGAATTTATTGGCAAGTATTTTGCCATTGTATAGAACAGCAGCTCCCGTATCATCGCAGGAAGATTCTATAGCAAGGATGTATCCGTTTTGAATCATTGGCTGTAAAGGTATCGGCTTATAGAACATTGAAGCTAACTTAGTCGCCCAATTGGCCCATGAAGGCATTAAAACGGACCATACTTTCCATTCTTTTGATACTGTTGCTCATCAGTGTTGCACTGTGGGCTGCGGTGAATACTGCCTATGGTCAAAAGAAGGTGGCTTCTTTACTTTCTACTCTTTTAACAAATAAATTAGGTGTAGACGTTCAAATGGCTAGGGTACACCTTACCCCATTTGATAATATTGAGATAGATACGCTCCTCGTTCATGACTACTTCATGGATACGCTATTATACAGTGCATCCGTATATACTGATATTTCCATTTTCGATATTGGCTTGAATACTATCATGTTAGACAAGATTCAACTGAGAAATGGGAAGTTCGCGATGCACACTCAGCCTGGGCAATCCTCAGATGGGTTGATTCTATTAATTGATAGTTTATTGGCCCAAACATCCTCCTCTGCGACTTCATGGAATTTCGGGATTCGATCTGTAACTATGGAAGACTTCAGGTTCGAACTATGGAATGATAACGTCCCGCTCATGGATAAAGGAAGGTTCGACTCACAGCATATCTTGGTAAATGACCTTCAATTGTCAGTAGACAGCATCCAGTTCCTAAGTGGAGGAGTCGCATTAATAGTGAACTCACTGCAAGGAGTAGAGTCGTTTTCAGGATTACATGTGAAGGATCTTAACAGTCATTTTTATCTTGACCAGAACGAACTGAGCTTGAAACATACCTCGCTCTTGGTGGAAGAATCCCGAATAGAAGCTGACGTTATTTTCAGATACACCTCGGCCACTGATTTATCACATTTTATCGATAGCGTTACCATGGATATCACCCTGAACGATTCAGAGGTGCGTACCGTGGATCTCATTTCTTTTTTACCACCCTTGAAAGATATAGATGGGACCTATAGGCTTCAGGGCCATGCGCATGGGAAAATAAATGATCTGCTCTTTAGGGATATCGATTTCCGATTTGGTGATTACTCTCGCCTCATAGCTGATGGTAGAGTGGGCAATATGTTGGATTTTGAGAAAATAGAATACGCACTTCAGGTCCATGAGTTGAACAGCTCAACTCATGAATTAAAATCACTTGGGATTCAGGAATTAACAAGGGTAATCAGTGACTTAGATTTTCTTGAACGTATTGGACAATTCAGTCTTCAAACAGAGTTGATAGGAGACAGAGCAGTGTGTAAGTCTGCTCTGGATCTTACTTCCAAGAAAGGAAATATACACACTATCTCAACCATACAGTTTCCTGGAACAGCACTCAAGGAGAAATACTTTGGAGAATTAGAAATGACATCAGTTCAGCTCGGAGAAATTTTCAATATCAAAGAATTGGACGTAGTAAACGCTAAGGTTGTTTATAGTGTAACTAGCCCTTCTACTAGTCCCTCAGCTAGGATTGCAGGGAAGATCGAAAGCTTGAGATATAAAGGCTTTACATACAAGAACATAACTGTTGATGCTGATTTTGAAAAGAGCATTTTCAATGGTGATATAGTGATAGAACAAAACGGAATACGACTTGATTTCACTGGATTAGTCGACAACAGAAATGATATACCTAAGTTCGATTTTCAAGCTGATGTTCGAGAATTGGACCTCCATAAGCTTGGGTTTATTCTGGCTCAGGATACCACACAACTTTCAGGGAAGATTGTCGCTGAGTTTAGCGGAAAGACGGCCGATGATTTCAGAGGAAATATTCGAGTGAAAGATTTGACTTATGGAAACGGAAATAAAGAATTTCAGTTTGAAGAATTGTGGATTAATTCTGAGGTTTCTTATGGTATTAGAAATCTTATCTTAGAAAGCAGCCCATTCGATATTGAGATGAAAGGAAAGTTCATTTTAGCGAATCTCATGGCCGATTTTCAGAATATATTTTCAGATGTCCTGCCAAGCTTGAATCTCACTGCTGACTATAAGCCTAGTCCATCTGATTTCAGTTTTATTATTCAACTGAAGAAACCTGATATGCTCACTGAACCTTTCATGCCTGGTTGGAAGTTTAGCAAGGACACGCGCATTGAAGGAGCCTTGGATTCTAAAGAGCATTCCTTTTATGCCGACATGAATAGCGACACTATCATGTTTGTAAAAGCCATAGCATTGGATGTTCACTTGGAAGCTAGGCAAATGAACAACTATGCCTACCTGCTCATAGAGAATAGAGAGTTAGCATTGAGCGATAGCTCACACTTCAGAGACAACTTGGCTACATTGAATTTTTTCTCTGATACGATGGAAACTGACTTGACATGGTCCTTAGTAGAGAGAGCTGCATCTGGAAGTATTTCTGCGAAAAGCATGTTCCACAGCATGGACTCTGTTACGAATATCATTTTTCCTAGCCAGATTATACTTAGTGGTGATTATTGGTTAATACCTAAGGAGACCATGGTTGATTACTACAAAGAAGAATGGACGGTTCGAGATGCGTTAGTGACTAATATAAAGGAGTCTATACGCTTAGATGGAGTGATTTCCAATGACCCAGAGAGCGTTTTGAGATTCGATGTAGACAATTTCCAGCTAGATCATATAAACCAGTTTGTTCCAAACCGTGTCCTTGACCTTAAAGGAGTGACAGACATACATGGGAAAGCTCGTAATGTTCTTGGAATACTTTCTTTAGAGGCAGGAATGACCATTGACAACTTAGCACTGGGTAAAGAAATCATAGGCGACCTAGATCTTAATAGTACATGGGACCGTGGTCAGAATTATCTTTCATTTACAGGTGGGATTACAGATGGAGTGCGCAGAGAAATTCAGCTGGATGGTAAGTTCTACCCTGACATTACTGGAGGAATATTAGATGCCGAATTAACATTGGATAGATTCGACCTGAACATTTTGAATAAAATCCCCACATCCGCTATTTCCGATCTGGGTGGTCATGCGTCAGGAACCCTTTCAGTTGTGGGGAGCGTCTTTGAGCCAGAGGTCACAGGGACCTTGATGTTCGATAAGACTAAAGTCAAGGTGAACTATCTGAACACGAGGTATACATTCTCTAGCGAAGTAATCATAGAGAAGGACTGGATGGGATTTGACTATATTCCTTTTACTGATGAATATGGCAATTCAGGAAATATAAATGGAACCATAATCCATGATAGATTCAGGAGCTGGAACTATGACTTCTTTGCAGAGTTTGAGAACATGTTTTGTCTAAACACATCTATTACAGAGAACAACATCTTCTATGGTAGAGTTATGGCAAGTGGATCCATCTCATTATCAGGATATGGTGAGGATGTGGATATAGAAGTACATGCTAAAACGGAAAAAGGCTCTAATATAGAGCTGCCTTTGGGGTCTAGAGAAGAAGTTGTTTTCGAAGATTATATCTATTTCAAAGATCCTTCTGCTCAAGATAGTACTGATGAGGAGAATGCGCTTAATTCAGGCTTGAAGCTTTACATTGAAATAGATGTCACACCTGATGCTGATATCCGGCTTGTTTTTGACAAGCAAATAGGAGATGTTATGGAAGGAAATGGCCAAGGGACCTTGACGATGACCTTGGATAGAGGAGGAGAATTTGAAATGTATGGTAGGTATACAATACTAGATGGATCTTATCTTTTCACATTACAGAACATCATTAATAAGCAGTTTAAAGTAGCACAAGGAGGAAGCATTTCATTCTATGGCGACCCCTATAGAGCGGAATTGGATATCAATGCGATCTATGAACTCAGAGCATCCTTGGCTGATTTATTGGGATCCACGACTACCAGTACATCTAGAGTTCCAGTCCAAACAGAGATGATCCTGACAGGCCCAATGTTGAATCCTGACATAGCTTTCGACATCAACGTTCCTACTTCAGATCCTGCAACGCAAAGTCTCGTAAAAAGTAGGTTGAGTACAGAGCAAGAATTGAATAGACAAGTCTTCGCACTCTTGGTACTTAATAAATTCATGCCTGCCGAGAGTGCATCTTTTGGTGAAGGAGTAGCTTCAGGAGCGAGCAGCACTACAAGTGAGTTTGTATCTGCACAACTGAGTAATTGGCTTTCACAATTAAGCCAAGAAGTAGATGTAGGTGTGAACTACAGAGCAGCCGATAATTTGAACTCAGAGGAATTGGCGGTGGCATTGACCACTCAATTATTCCAAGACAGGCTCTTGCTCAGTGGAAACTTTGGAGTGCAAGGACAAAGCGCAGCTGCAGTTGGTGGAGCCGCATCTAGCCTTATTGGTGATTTCAGATTAGAGTACATGATTACTCCTGAAGGAAATCTACGATTGAAAGTGTTCAATGAATCTAATCAATTCGACATTTTGAACTTAGGGCAATCAGCTACCAAACAAGGTGTAGGTCTAATCTTTCAACGAGAATTCGATGGTTATTTTAAAGACGGTTAAGGGATAATCAGAGACTATCAAATGTCGTTCTTCCTTGAGCAAAATAACGATACACGATGCTGAATGGGGATCGGGCTGAAGAATTTCCGCCTAATTCCCTTCTCTTTTTCAAGGTTTTCCCGATACCTCTATAGAAGTGCAAGTGTGCTTTGAAAACGGCCCACGCATGATCTAGTCTTCCTTGGAAAATGAAACGGACTACAGAAAGACCATCCAAAAGAAGACGCACATAAAGAAGGATAAACGTATGTCCGCTTCGGTCGTTCTTAAGCAGCATGATGAGGTTATTTCTGAAATTCAGATAACTCTTGAAAGGAGAATGCCCACTTAATGTAGCCCCACCTTGATGATACACTGTGCTAGCAGGTTCACAGTAAATGAGGTAACCTTTTCCACGAGCGCGCCAGCACAGGTCTATCTCTTCCATATGAGCAAACAAGTCTTCATCAAGACCCTTCAATTCATCAAAGACCTTTTTTCGAATGAAGAAACAAGCCCCTGAAGCCCAATGAACCTCTATGGCTTCATTATATTGAGACGTATCTTCTTCTAAGGTTTCAAAAATTCTTCCTCGGCAGTAGGGATAAGCATATCTGTCCAAGAACCCACCGCAGGCTCCAGCATACTCGAAATGGTTTTTCTTCCTTGCATCAAGAATCTTAGGTTGTACAGCCGCAATACGAGGTTCGTTATCCAACAGCGAAATGATAGGTTGTAGCCAATTCTCTGTGACTTCCACATCTGAGTTCAGAAGCACAAGATATTCTGCTTCAATAGTTTTAAGCCCAAGATTATATCCGCCAGCGAATCCTAAGTTTTTAGGATTCTGAATAATCTGAATTTGGGGGTAAGAATTTTGAAGAAAGGAAACAGAGTTATCGGTAGATGCGTTGTCTATGACCATAACCTGTGCCTCCTGTGAAAACTGCATGACAGAAGGGAGATAGCGTTCAAGCAACGCTTGACCATTCCAGTTTAATATGACGATAGCTATTCGCGACAAGGGGGCCAAAGGTAATCCTATTGTTCATCAAGATCCAGCCTATCTTGGCGTCTCGAAAAGCTCTTGCATACGCTCACTCGAACTTCCGCCAGCACTGTTCTGTTCTTGATTCCATTGAGCATTATTACGACTGTTCAAGACCATATCCCATCGTGGGTTCCTTACTTCACCAGGAACATCAGAATGCAGAAGTTGATATTCCCTCTGAAGTAATTCTCTATCATAAAAAACAAATCGCTTATCACTGAATTTGCCAGCGCGGTAGTAATGCCATATCTGATAGGGGTAGCTCTGTGGGTCACTCGATCTATCAACAACAGAGTTAGGAGGACCGTATTGAAGGTATACCCGCCCCATGTCTGTAGAATACCCGCGCTTATTACTCGTTCCAAACTTCTCTTCAGCTATGCGCACTTGTTCTTTGTATTCATTCCAAGCTTTACTTGGGTCAATTAGATTTCTAGCCTCCCAGAAAGAGTAGAAGAATGACTTACATTCAAGCAAAGAGGAGTTCTTAATCTGATAATCAATCACAGTGCGCTCATATTCCCGAGCGACAGGATGAAGACAATCGATGTAGGCTATAAGGCTGTCTTTGTCGTTCATTTTTCCTATGAAGGACAGTTCTATGTCCTCAGGACTATATTCCTTAGCTAGAGCACCGTTCTGACGTATAATCTGTAATTCTTTGGAAGCGATTACTTCGTTTTCCCTGTTTCTCGCCTCAATATTGAGTATGTATAAGCCTGAAGGAACTTTGGATAAATCCAGTCTCCCCATTTCTGTGATTACTTCGGCACTTTTTTTCCTCTTGACTACTTCACATTCCGCGATAGTTCTATTGCTCTTTGAATCTTCCAAGGCATAGCTTAAGACAAAGCCTTCATCACTTCCAAGAGACTTCTCCGTGTGATATAGTTCCACGTAAAAGAGTAGTTCATTAAAAGTCTCGCCATAAAGATTAGACATGTATGGAATAAACTCGAAGCCACTCTTGGCCATCCTAGCGTCCTGAGCGGCTGGTCTGAATCCTGCGATAAGCTCTATGTCAGAAAAGGAGCAGGCATCTATATCTAATTGAAGATCTATGGTGCGCATAGTAGTGACCGCATCTTCTTCTTTTCCTAAATCCTTCATGATTAATTCAAGAGTATACTTCCCCGATGGAAGTAGGAATCTGTTAAGGGACATAAAATCAGGAGTGTAATCTGAATAGGCTAAAGGACTTTGAACTATTTCTTTCTTAAAATCTACAACTGTTTCAACATTAGAAAGGATGATGTTCATTTCTATTTCAGCTCGGTTCAAAGAATCATTTACAGGAAGATAAGCCACACTTGAACCAGTGACATCAACATAGGTTTCAAGCAATATTCCATTATCTGGAAGAAGAAAGACCTTATAATCGAAATAAGCTGTAAGACTTTGTGAAAATAAAGTTACAGAACATATTACAGTGATACCTAAGGCTAGAGCGCGCATATCGAAGAGCTTTCTTCAAAGATACGAGATGTAAAAGAGAAAATTGTCAAAAAAGGTCGTGCGCTGTTTTCCAATAAATCTATTTTTGCAGCGGAGAGATGGCAGAGTGGTCGATTGCGGTAGTCTTGAAAACTACTGATCTTCACGGGTCCGGGGGTTCGAATCCCTCTCTCTCCGCCAATGGATGAAGCCTCGCATAATGCGAGGCTTTTTTCTTGTCACTACCC
>CALFHF010000074.1 GCA_937875855.1 uncultured Flavobacteriales bacterium | reverse complement strand
TTTACACTAATACACAATGAATAACAAAACTCTTCAGGTCTATATGCTTTGTGCATCACTCCTACTCGTAGGGTCATCATGGGCCCAAGGTCCTACTGTAACTTCTTGGCTACAGAATAACAGCATAACAGGAACCTATTATGTCTCAGGAAACTCTACGGCTATTGGTAATGGAATTTTAGTTAATTGCCAAGAAGTAGAATACTCTGCTAACAATGTGTATATACACGCAACGGGAGTTCCTGCATATCCTACTGGTCCTTTCCAAGACGGAAACCCATCCAATGCTTTGGATCAAAATGCCATTTTCAAGTTCACTTTGAATCCGCAGGAGAATACAGGAACTAGTACTTCTGTCACTCCAGGGAACATAGGCGTATTCATCAATGGAGTTGCCTTATTCGATTACCGAGATGGAGTAGCATGGAATCCTCAGACCAATGCCTTGTGCGGTGGTCCAGGAAATCCTATGTGTCCTGGAGGACCGGGAGCAGGTCAAGATTGGAACAGAGACGCAATTCCAGCAGAAATGGGAGGATTTGATTGCTCTAAAGCGCATCCTGCCATGGGCAATTATCACCATCACCAGAATCCTTCTGCTTTCAAACTAGACTTAAATGTAGTCTCTGATGTCTGTAATCTTTATGATGCAGACGGCCTATACGCCATCAACGATGAAGTACACTCCCCCCTTCTTGGATTCGCTTATGATGGATTCCCGATTTATGGTGCTTATGGTTATATGAACGCTGACGGCTCCGGTGGAATCATGCGCATCAAATCTGGATATCAGCTTAGGAACATCACCACGCGCACAACTCATGCTGATGGAACTACGGTAAGCACAGGACCTACAGTAAACACCACCTATCCTCTTGGTTATTTTCGTGAAGATAATGAGTGGCTTTCTCATCCTGGAATGGATGATTATCTAGATGAGCATAACGGCCGTTTCAGTGTCACTCCTGAATATCCTGAGGGTATCTATGCTTATTTCTGCACCGTGGATGAGAACTGGAATTCTACCTATCCATATGTTATAGGGCCTTCCTTCTATGGTGTGTATACAAACGCACTCGTGACAAACGTAACAGAGACGACCACTGTTTATACTCCAACAGTCGGTCTTTCTGAAACTGAGTTGAATGACCTTAACATGACTGTTTTCCCTAATCCGGCAGCAGATTTAATAGCTATTCAAGCCAATGGATTGCTTAAAGAAAGTCTGCAGATTCGTTTGTACGATCTTGAAGGAAGATTAATCCAGGAACAACGTATGAATCAAGGAACAACCATCTGGTATCTCGATACGAGAATGGTTTATCCTGGTCAATACGTACTCTCTATTTCAATTGGAACAGAGGCCATCACTCGCAAAGTAGTGATTATAAAGAATTGAGTTTAGATTTGATTTAAAGAGAGCGGATTCTTGAAAAAGTCTCCGCTTTCTTGTTTTAATATAGGATCAATTTCTCTACAAAATCACCTTGAACAGTGCTCAGGTGTAAGTAATAAACTCCAGCGTCCAGCGCTTCCACTTCCACTCTCATTCCTGAATCATCAGTATTGACGGTATACCTGCTTGATTCCATGAGGGCTCCTTGTATATTGAATATTCTCAATCCATGTATATGAAGACCCGGGCAACTTACATTGAATTCTTTGTGGGCAGGATTAGGGAATAAATTCAATTCTTGCTTCGGGTCAGGATATCCGAACTGTGCCTGACCGTTTGAATAACCAAGAAAGGTCAACATGATTATCAATCCTATTCTAAACTTCATGGCTGCATATAATGGTTGCTATAATAACGACAGATAGATGGTTTGAATTGCTTTTCAAAGGAAAATCGAACGAATGATCTTAAAGTGTGTATTAACTCTAAAACAAACCCTATGAAAAAGCCGCTTATAACCCTCGTTTTGATCATCACAAGTATTGTCGGAATCAGTCAGACCTATAGTATTGCCATGAAAAGCCTTAGTCTAACTGAAGCAGACTCATTCCCTATACTCCATGAGCGTTTCGGAATGATCTATGAACCACCACCTATCATCAAAATTGAACGCGTCATGAATGCCAAAGACACTTTAACCATAATCACCTTGGGTAAGGTAGTTACCCTCGCCCAGGGCATGCATAACCGTGTCGAGATGGAAACGCATACTGTTAGCTACCATCCTGTTTTCAACGACCTCAGCTTGGATGTGGATAGCCTGATAAAGGCATATCCGGCCTATGTGGAATGGGTAGGATTTGATGAGAAAAAGAAGGAGGGAAAAAAAGAATTTATACTAACGTTAGGTATTGATTTTCCTCCATCCATGCTACTACTCTTTTTCATGTCTGGCCTTTTATATCTGAGGTTGATTAGGCATAAAAAGGAAAGCTCCTTGGCGCTATGAGCGGAGAATGGATGAAGGACTATTTGGCAAACTTCCTATTACTGCTGATGCTCTTCATACCATTCCAATTCTCCATTCTGCCAAGTTTTGGAATCTTCATCCTTCCATTTTCCGAATTAATCATCGCTGAATTCGGGACATTTTTATTCCCTAATTGCACATACTGTCTTTGGCTCATTGGCTCTGATAATGCAGGCATTTATCTACTGGCTATACTCCTGTTACCCTTAGTCCTTCTTGTGCAGGTCTTGTTCAAGAGGTGTACTTCCTCACCGCGGTTATTTGACGTAATCCGGTATCTACTCTTACTCTATCTGAGCATGCAACTGATGCGATATGGATTGGACAAAGTATTCCTGAATCAATTCGGATTCCCTGAAGCGAATCTGCTCTATACGCCCATCGGAAATATGGAAAAAGACATCCTTTTCTGGACATGTATGGGAAGTTCTCCGCTCTTAAGTATTGTCACAGGAGCTACCGAAGTCCTTGTCGGATTGGCCTTGTTATTCAAGCAGACACGGATTTTTGCATTGATGACTGCTACGCTAATCCTCTTCCACATCTTCTTACTCAACATCTCCTTTCAGATTGACGTACGGTTTTATTCTTTCTTCCTCTTCTCTATTGGTTTTTTGCTTTCGTTGGAACAATGGAAGACACTCATCAAGTCTATTCAGCAAGGCAAATTGGAATTGGACCTATCCACAGATTGTTTTTGCATATCAAAATGGGCTAAAGCACTTTTAGTTACGCTGATCTTCTTGGATCTTTCTTTTCCGCACCTTGCCAACGGAGAGAAGGCACTTGCGATTCCAGCAGAAATAAGTAGCGCATATCAGTGCAATGAATCGGATAATCAGTCAGGGGTCCAGAGGATCTTCTTCCATAGCCAAGGCTATATAATCTTTGAATCAGAGCATGCTCTGATGACTTCCGAGAAAATCTACTTCGACCCCGTGAAGAATCTGATTCTCTTCGAGGACGAAACATCCAAGCTATCCTATCAAATCAAAGGAGACACTTTGTCTATCCATGGTATCAATGGAGAAGTACAACTAGATTGGCAAGGTATTGTTATCGATTTGGAATCCTTGTCCTTGGTCAAAGACAAATTCAGCTTAACTTCGAATTGAATACCGATTAGAGCAGTCGCCTCACTCCACTTTCTAGACCAAGCAAGAACTCCTTGCGCCAAAGTTTGCCCGCATAGCGGGTTAGACTGTCATCACTTCCTATGACCCGATGACAAGGAACAAGAATCATCACAGGATTCGCACCATTGGCTGACGTTTTAGCACGTATCGATTTAGGATTACCGTAGGAAACACTTAGCTCTTGATAGCTGCACGTTTTACCATAAGGAATCACTTTCAATAATTTCCAAACACGTTTTTGAAAAAATCAGTCCCTTGTAAATTTAGGGGAATAGTAAAAGCCTTCAGCTCTCCTGTCCTATTAGGACTTGAATTCTTTTTCAAGCTGAGCGCGGAATACAGATTTCTCAGAGCTCCATGTAAGCGCTTCATTCTCTTAGGAAATCAAGGGAACGAAGTCATCGGTCACTATAACAGGCATGGACCATTACAAGGGTAGAATCCATCTTGGCCTAAGATAAAGTCGCTACGATTTGCTCTACTGTATGTTGACTTTCCTGGCTTTTTATAGGATTTCCAAAATAATCATCCATTCTGAGTTCCGATCAAAAAAGGCCAGTCGTAATTAGGAACAAACACATAAATAATCTAACTCAAATAGCTCTTTAGCGAGGCCCATCATACTATATCTTTGACCTTAATGTATGACCTCATAGTTATAGGCGGAGGTGCCGCTGGGTTCTTCACTGCTATTCAATTAGCCGAAAGGCGTTCTGATGCCAAAATTCTCATACTAGAGAAATCCAATAAAGTACTCGCAAAGGTAAAAGTTTCGGGTGGTGGACGTTGTAATGTTACTCACGCTTGCTTTATCCCCTCTGATATGATTGACCATTACCCTCGTGGAAATAAAGAACTCCTCGGTCCATTTCATCGCTTTCTATGCGGAGATATGATGGCTTGGCTTTCAGAACAAGGTGTTGAGACAAAAATCGAAGAGGATGGTCGTGTTTTTCCTGTCAGCGACTCATCTGAAAGCATCATAGCTTGCTTTATGAAGCTGTGCACGAAATACAATATTGAGATTCAGATGCATTGTGGGCTTGAAGGATTAGTCCATCAGCAAGAGGCTTGGACTATTTCTTCTACTCAAGGAACTTATCAAGCCAAGAGCATCATGCTTTCCACAGGAAGCACTCCTTCCGTATGGAAATTGATGGCAGGAATGGGTTATGAGATTGTAGAGCCAGTGCCTTCCTTGTTTACTTTCAACATTAAGAGCAAGCTCTTGGAAGAGCTTCAAGGGTTGAGCATGCCGCAAGCAATTGTGCAAATTCTAGGTACCGATTTCTCTGCTTCAGGGCCTCTGTTGATTACCCATTGGGGCCTAAGTGGGCCTGCTATACTAAAGCTCTCTTCATGGGCGGCCCGAGATCTACATCAGCTCGATTATGAATTCACTATTCAAATCGATTGGCTTGGAATGGACGTTGAAGAACTACGAAATACGTTAGAAGATCAAAAGAAGAATGCAGGAAAAAGAACGGTTAAGAAACATCCACTTTTCGGTATGCCTCGAAGACTTTGGGAGAGTTTCTGTTATGAAGCTATTCTGAGGGAAGATAATTATGGGTCCATGACTAGTGTTCAAATAGACGCTTTGATTAAGACCTTGTCAGCATCAACATTTGAAGTCAAAGGAAAAAGCACGTTCAAAGAGGAATTCGTGACCTGTGGGGGTATAGAACGCAAGCAAATAGATTTTAAAAGCATGCAAAGCAAAATCCACCCTGGATTATACATGGCTGGAGAAGTTTTAGATATTGACGCCATCACAGGCGGATTCAATTTCCAAGCCGCCTGGACAGAAGCCTTCATTGCAGCTGAAGATATAGCGGGAAAGGATTAGGATTGCGAGAATTCTGGGTCATGTTATTGCCTGTATTGAGCTCTCTTCTGGCGCTTCAGAGATTGCTTAAGTACCAATGACTATGAATTATTACCGAAGGAATCAATCAATCCTTTTAATCTCCTCCTCAGAACCTGTTTTTCTATTCCGGCTGGCCTTGAGTTCTGGATTCCCGAAATTATAAGTTAGGTTCATCCTAAGTTGTCTGCTTTCCCAGCTTCCTCCTCCTGTCATGGGTAGATTATTGAACTCACCTCTGGCCCTCCAAGGACTGGTATACAGCACGTCTGAAAAGGAAAGACTGGCATTCAATTGATCATCAAAGAACTTTCTATTCACGGCCAGATCCAGCGAGCCTAGACCCTTGGTCACAAAGGTTCCTCCCCATACATTCTTGGAACTATACCAACCTGAGACCTCGAAATTCCATCCTTTAGGCAGCTTGAAACTGTTCTGCCCATAAAAACTGAAGGTCGATTGTGTAATGGGATTGAATTTAGGATCTGTTGAAGTGTACTCAGCTCTGTAGCCCGTGGCATTCATATACACACTCCACCACTCAGTCAAGCTGAAGGGATAGGAAACAGAGAGCGATAGGATTTCTTCATCGGCAACATTTCTTTGCTGGATGAATGTTGTTTGGAAATCAATGGTGTCAGTCACTTGGGCATAGAAATCTTGTACATAGCTATAACTGAAACTGGTAGTTAATTTATAACTGTAGGTATGAGAAAGCTTGATGTTATCAGTGTAATTAGGTTGCAGGAAAGGATTCCCTTTTCTGAAGCCCAATTCATTCAAGCGATACTCGAATGGATTCAAGGATTCATAATTAGGACGGTCTATCCTACGGCTGTAATTCAGCGCGAATGAGTTGAGTTCGTTGAGCTGATATGTTATGCCTGCACTCGGGAACCAATTTAGGTATTCTCTCTCTACCTTCCTGTTATCGATATCCACTACAGATGTCAATACGCCCAAAGAATGGGTGTTCTCAATTCTTACCCCAGCTTGGAAATTCCATTTGTTCTTTTTGTACGCATAATTCACATAGCCTGCCGTGACCCGTTCCTTATAGTCAAAGTCATTGCTTTTATTGGGCTGGAAAGTCATCACTCCATCCACTTCCTGAAAGAATCCAAAGGAATTGGATGTCTTCACCTCTACTGCTTTCATGCCCATTCCCAGTTTTCCTTTGAGCAGACTCATCTCAAAGTCGAACTTCCCTGACACGAGATCGATCCTCAATGGGGTCACCATTTTATAGATAGATGAATATTGCAATTGGCTCAAATCTCCATTGTAATAGTAATTAGGTTGGAAACTCTCACGCTTATTCTCATTGAAACCGTAATCAAGATCTATGTTTAAGGAATAACCCAAGGTGTCCTCATAACGGTAATTTACATTAAGAAAGAGGTTATCCTGATCCCATTTATCATTGCTTTCTGCCTGGAGAATAGCGTCAGCTGTATTGCTTCCAAAGGGTACTATATCCGTCTGTGATATGTTGTTATTGGTCCCATTGGAGATATTCCCAGTGCCCACTACGCCTATGGTGCTTTTAGGACTGGCGTAAAAGTCAAATCCTGCTTTCAAGTTATGGGGGGCGCCAGCTCTTACTGAGTTTGACTGTTCTTTGTAGGAATAATCCAATATACGCTGATCGAAATGCATCTCATTGAAACTCTCATCGAATCTATTGCTGTAATTGGCATAGACATTTGTCTTCTTTCCTCTATTATTCAATGCTAAAGAACTGTTGTATTTCCAATAGCGACCGTATGCTGTTCCTGCGCTAACGCTTCCATTTGTACCGTATCGTTTATCTCTCTTCAATTTAATATTGATGATTCCCCCAGTTCCTTGCGCATCATACTTAGAGGAAGGCTGTGTGATTATCTCTATAGCCGATATATCACTAGCTTGAATAGACCGTAAATACTGAATCAAATCATCCCCTTGAAGAATACTCGGTTTCCCGTCAATCCAAATCTGAACTCCGCTTTTTCCTTCTACGATTAAGTTGTTGTTATTATCAATGATTACTCCTGGGGCTCTTCTCAATAATTCAAATCCAGTCAAGCCTGCCGTTCCACCTGCATTTTCTACATTAAACACGGTTTTATCGGGCATTACTTCTATCAATGGTCGCTCTGAGCGAATCGTCACTCCTTCTAGCGCAACACTAGATGTCGCCAGCGTATATGCATGAAGAGAAAGGTCTGCTCCTTCTATAGTTAGCACATCAGAATCGAATCGCTCATATCCCACTGAGCTAACAGAAAGGAAATAAGCTCCATCTTGAATCCCGCTGAGCGTAAAAGCTCCTTTTATATCAGAAGTGCTGGCTTTAAATAAGGAGCTATCTTCAGCTGAAGATAAAATTACAGAGGCAAATGCAAGAGCCTCGTTTTCTGCAGATAGCAAGCTGCCTCTGATGCTATTACTCTGCGCCAAACCAATAGCATTGAAGAAAATGAAGGCTATTCCAAGCAGAAACAATCGCATAATGTTGGGTTTTCTTTACCGTACAAAAATGAATTTTTTCGAGCGACATAGCTGTTAAATCTTGTCAAAGGAATATCCGCGTGTTCAATGGAAAGCACATGGGATATGTGATTTCATATCTTAGATGTAACATTGTTTTCTCCCGTGTATCTTCGCGGCCTCCATGAAATCTGTCTCCTGCGTTCTTTTTCTTGATTCAAAGGCTCCTCTCATAGATGTGCGTTCTCCTGCAGAATTTTCGGCTGGTCACATTATTGGCGCGGTTAACGTTCCTCTATTCAGCGATGATGAGCGCGCTGAAGTGGGAAGGCTTTACAAACAGAGTGGGCGTGAAACAGCCATTAAAATGGGGTTAGAACTCGTTGGACCTAACTTGCGTTCTTTCATTGAACAGGTAGAAAAACTGAAGTCTAAGCAAGTCAGGGTGCAGTGCTGGCGTGGTGGGATGCGCTCACAAAGCATGGCTTGGCTCTTAGAGACCTATGGTTTTGAAACGACAATTCTAGAAGGAGGATATAAGGCCTATCGGAATGCCATTTTGGATTTCTTTGCCCAAGAAATGGATATGCGTATTCTCAGTGGTTACACAGGAAGTATGAAAACACAAATCCTCCTTGCCATGAGAGAAATGGGTGCCCAGGTAATAGACCTGGAAGGCGCTGCTGGTCATCAAGGATCAAGCTTCGGAAATGTGCTCAGCGAAGGACAACCGAGTACGGAGCATTTTCATAACCTCACCTTTGAACAAGCACGAGAATTTGATCTGACTAAGCCTATTTGGATTGAAGATGAATCCAACATGATAGGCAAAGTGGCCATGATTTCTACTTTATTTAAAAAGAAAGAGACCTGTCCGCATTTTATGATTGAGATCCCCTTAGATGCGCGGTTAGATCATCTGGTCAATGACTATGGAGAAGTGCAAGAAAGTGGCTTAATCTCAGCCACTGACGGGATTAGAAAGAAGCTTGGGAATGAACAAGCAGATGCCTCTATAGCGCTCATTAAAGAAGGAAAGCTGAAAGAAGCATCAGCGATTATTCTAACCTATTATGACAAACAATATCAACGCGCTCTGGACAAAAAGAAAGAGCTGATCAAGGAGTTTCACAGCTTTGATCATGCCGACATTCAAGAGATAGCACGACATTTACACCATGGAAGAACTTAAGGAAAAAGTAAGACTCACTCAGTATAGCCACGGAGCTGGTTGCGGATGTAAAATCTCTCCGGCCATCTTGGATACCATCTTAAAAGGAAAGAATATTCCAGGTGCTTTTCCTTCTTTATTGGTAGGGAACGAGCATAAGGACGATGCTGCAGTGTATGACTTGGATGGAATTACTTCCATAGTGAGCACCACTGATTTCTTCATGCCCATCGTTGATGATCCTTTTGATTTTGGAGCCATAGCTTCTACAAATGCAATCAGTGATATATATGCTATGGGTGGAACACCTATTATGGCTATTGCAATCTTAGGTTGGCCATTGGACAAGCTCCCTATTGAATATGCGGGAGTAGTTTTGGACGGTGCCAGAAAAGTATGTGCTGATGCTGGAATTCCGCTCGCTGGTGGACACAGTATTGATGCTCCCGAACCCATTTTCGGATTAGCAGTAACGGGTAAGATTCCTACGGCCCATGTAAAGCGTAATTCAACAGCCAAACCTGGGGACTTAATCTACCTCACTAAACCTCTTGGAATAGGAATGGTGACCACTGCTCAGAAGAAAGGAATAGCCACAGTGGAAGACCTTGAATTAGCTAAAGCATCCATGCTTCGCTTAAACAGAATCGGAGCTTTATTGGCTGATAAACCTGAGGTTCACGCCATTACTGATGTGACCGGATTCGGTCTTGCAGGTCATTTATTAGAAGTATGCGAAGGCAGTGGTTGCGGTGCAGAAATTGACCTAAAATCAGTTCCGAAATTCTCCTTTGTACAACGCTATTTAGAGGAGAAATGTCATCCTGGAGGAACGAGCAGAAATTGGGCGAGTTATGGCCATAACGTAATCTTAAAAGATCAAGAGGATCGATTCATACTTGCTGATCCGCAGACCAGTGGAGGACTTCTTATCGCAGTGGATCCAGCAGCACAACTTCAATTTGAAGAAGAAGTACAGGACTTAGGTTATGCGCTTCAACCTATAGGAAGATTCGTGGAAGGCGAAACTAAGTTGAAAGTCAACTGATTAAGCACTGAACACTTCTAATCCTCTATCTACTTTCTTGAATAATCCCTGAAGTACTTTTCCTGGGCCAACTTCAGTGACACTCGTAGCGCCATCAGCAAGCATCTTGTGCATAGTCTGAGTCCAACGTACTGGCGCTGTTAACTGAGCAATTAGATTCTTCTTGATTTCCTCTGAATCAGTGACCGCACTTGCTGTCACGTTTTGATAAATAGGACATATAGGTGACTTAATCTCTGTCCCTGCGATGGCTGCTGCTAATTCTTCTCGAGCCGGTTCCATAAGCGGGGAGTGAAAAGCTCCTCCTACAGGTAACATAATTGCTCGCTTCGCTCCCGCTTCAGTGAGTTTTGCGCAGGCTTCCTCCACTGCTGGAATAGCTCCTGAAATCACCAACTGGCCCGGACAGTTATAGTTCGCTGCGACAACTACTCCATCAATTTCTTGACAAACTTTCTCTACGATTTCGTCCTCAAGTCCAAGGATAGCTGCCATAGTAGACTTTACGGCTTCACATGCTTTCTGCATAGCCATAGCACGTGCAGAAACCAGTTTTAATCCATCCTCGAAGCTCATAGCTCCTGCAGCAACTAGTGCTGAGAATTCTCCCAGTGAATGACCTGCAACCATTTTAGGTTGAAAATCAGCGCCCAATGATTTGGCACTAATGACAGAATGAAGGAAGATGGCTGGCTGCGTGACTTTAGTCTCTTTCAGTTGTTCATCAGTCCCAGAAAACATGATGTCGGTGATGGAGAAACCGAGGATTTCATTGGCCTTATCGAACATTGCTTTGCTTTCTCCGCCTTGATCGTAAAGCTCTTTGCCCATGCCAACAAACTGTGAACCTTGTCCTGGAAATACGTATGCCTTCATAATGTCTTTTATTTGGTCTAGCCTAAATTCTGCCTGAAAGAAACAAAAAAACGGGAGCCTGTTGACTCCCGTTCTTCAATATCTCTGCTCTTCTTAGTCTCTTCCTCCGAATAAACGAAGCAACATAAGGAACAAGTTAATGAAATCAAGATAGAGGCTCAATGCTCCCATGATAGCAGCTTTTCCTGCCAAAGAAGTCCCGTTTTCAACTGTTGATCCTATTCCTTTGATGCGTTGAACATCATACGCAGTCAAACCTGTGAAGACCAACACTCCAATGATGGAGATGATGTAATCCAATGAACTGCTGCCGAGGAAGAAATTGACCACAGAAGCCAAGATGATTCCGATCAATCCCATCATGAGGTATTTCCCGAAACTGGTAAGGTCGGTCTTGGTCGTATAGCCCAAGAATGCCATGATTCCGAAAGTTCCTGCGGTGACGAAGAAGGTCTTGTAGATAGCTCCAGCGGTATAAATATGGAAGATGTAGCTCATGCTCATTCCCATCACTACCGCGAAGGCAATGAATAACACCATCATCATCTGATATGAAAGCTTCTGGAAAGCCGCTCCCATGGCAATCACAAATCCAAGTGGTGCTAACATGACCACCCATCCGAGAATGGTATTTCCACCTTCAGGGCTATGAAGAAGTGAGAAAAGACTCGCATCAGATGCGAACCAATAGGATACAATTCCAGTGAGGACAAGCCCCGCTGTCATCCAACTGAAAACATTGGACATAAATACTCTAAGCCCTTCGGCTGTCTCTACGGTAGAGATCTTTACCTGACTAAAGCTGTGATCGCTTGTGTTGATTTCCATTAGAATGTGTTTTCTATTGATTAGAATGCGTTGCAAAACTATACATCTGCTGTCATTAAATGTGCCAATTTTTCGACACATGACGTGATGTCAGATACTCGAGTATATCGGCTAAAACTGAATCGAACGCTAGGACCATCATGACAGGTCTTGATCTCAGCCAATACATGCGAACCAGCGCTGGAACCTGAAGAACAAGCACTTCCGCCTGAACACGCTACTCCTTCTAAGTCCAATCTAAATAGCATCATGGAAGCAATCTCCGTTTTTGGAAAATTTACGTTTAATACGGTATACAAACTGTCCTCAGACTCACTGTCTCCATTGAACGCTATCTCAGGTATAGCCTCTTTTAATTCTGTAATCATCTGCTTTTTTAGAGCTCTGATATGTTTCTCTTGAGCTTCATGACCAGCATAGGCAAGATCCATTGCCTTAGCCATTCCTATGATTCCGTATATATTCTCAGTTCCTGCACGATGATTGCGCTCTTGGCCTCCCCCATGCATCATAGCTAATGCTCCCAATTCTCTGCGGTGATAAAGAAATCCTACTCCCTTTGGTCCATGGAATTTATGCGCAGAACCGGTGATGTAATCTACTGGGGTCTCGTCTAGGTTAAATGGATAATGCGCCATTGTTTGCACAGTATCACTATGAAATAATGCATCATAGGCCTTGCATAATGTACCTACCTTATGTAGGTCAATCATGTTCCCAATCTCGTTATTTCCATGCAAGAGGCTCACCAAGACATTCTCATATTTATGAAGCACATCCTCAAGTTCATTCATGTCTATTTGACCTTGCTCATCTACCTTAAGCCAATAGGCTTCAACCCAGCCCATCTTCACAGCATGTTCAATGCAATACAACACGGCCTTATGCTCAATGCGCGTGCTCACAATCATCTTCACCCCTTGCTTATGCACGGCAGTATGAATAGCGAGGTTATCAGCCTCTGTTCCGCCTGATGTGAAACAAATTTCGGCTGGGCTACATCCAAGATGAGTTGCCACCTTTCTTCTCGCAGTCTCTAGGGCATCCTTCGCTTTACGCCCATAAGAATGGATAGAAGAAGGATTTCCAAAGACCTCGCGCATAAAAGGAATCATCTCTTCTATGA